>CAMXUZ010000027.1 GCA_947251855.1 uncultured Ruaniaceae bacterium | reverse complement strand
CACCGGCCGCGGCGGGGCCGGCAAGGGCGAGCACGCCAAGGGTCGCGGCAACGAGGGAGGAGAAAGATGCTCTTTTTTGGTTCGGCATGACGTTTCGCTCAGCGATGAATGTAGAGAAGCTGATCGTAGTGAAAGCCGGGGGAGTTCACAAGACGTACGAATAAATCTCGCCGCCATGGGCGTGTCGCGGCGCAAATGGTTCACCTCGAACGGCTGTTCGTCTACAGTGGGGGTATGGGAAACGGACCGGATGGTTATCCACAGTGGCAGCGCCCTTGCGCGGGATCCACATGGGAACCGGCCCCCGGGACGCATGTCAGTGGTCGGGCATAGCCTTCCCATAGGTGCAGAGCTCGGAGAGAGCACCTGCCTGAAATGACCAGCCCTTATCCGAACCGGCGGAACACCGCCCGAGTGAAAGTGAGCAGATATGGCTCGTAACCCAGATCGTGAAAAAGCTTTAGAAGTTGCCCTCGGCCAGATCGACCGCCAGTTCGGGAAGGGATCGGTGATGCGCCTGGGGGATGACAACCGGCCCCCGGTGGCGGTGATCCCCACTGGTTCCATCGCCCTCGATGTCGCACTCGGTGTGGGCGGGCTCCCCCGAGGCCGCATCATCGAGGTCTATGGTCCGGAGTCCTCGGGTAAAACCACCGTGGCGCTCCACGCGGTTGCGGGGGCCCAGCGAGCCGGGGGAATTGCGGCGTTCATCGACGCCGAACACGCGCTCGACCCGGAATACGCAAAGAAGCTCGGAGTCGACACCGACGCGCTGCTCGTCTCCCAGCCCGACACCGGGGAGCAGGCCCTGGAGATCGCTGACATGCTCATCCGCTCCGGCGCGCTGGACATCGTCGTCGTCGACTCCGTCGCCGCCCTCGTTCCCAAAGCGGAGATCGAAGGGGAAATGGGTGATTCGCACGTGGGGCTGCAGGCGCGCCTGATGTCTCAGGCGTTGCGGAAACTCACCGGGGCGCTGTCGGCCTCCGGAACCACGGCGATCTTCATCAACCAGCTGCGGGAGAAGATCGGCGTCTTCTTCGGCAGTCCGGAAACCACCACCGGTGGTAAGGCGCTGAAGTTCTACTCCTCGGTGCGGATCGATGTGCGCCGGATCGAGACGCTTAAGGATGGCGCCGACGCTGTTGGAAACCGCACCCGCGCCCGAGTGGTGAAGAACAAGATGGCCCCGCCGTTCAAGCAGGCGGAGTTCGACATCGTCTACGGCGAGGGGATCTCCCGCGAAGGCGGCCTCATCGACATGGGGGTGGAGCACGGCATCGTCCGAAAGTCCGGCTCCTGGTACACGTATGAGGGCGACCAGTTGGGTCAGGGCAAGGAGAACGTGCGGAACTTCCTCAAAGACAACCCGGATCTCGCGAACGAGATTGAAGAGAAGATCAAGACAACCCTGGGTATCGGTGTCCGGGCGGAGGAAGAGGCCGCACCGGTACCCGTCGACTTCTGATGGCGGGGCCAGACCCCTCCGACTCGCAGCAGAACCCGCCCGTGCCGCCGGATCCTACCGACCCGGCGGCACGGGAGGCGACGATCGCCCACCTACGAGAACTCCTTTCCAAGCACGCAGCCGGCGAGCCGGGAACCCGCACGCTGTTCGACCCCGAGGAGGCATCGACCCCGGCGGCGGAACCGGAAACTGCGGCGGGGCCAGCGGCGAAACGCGCGTCCAAGGAGCCGGGATCCCACGAGGAGTGGGTGGAGCGGGGCCGGGAGATCGCGCTTCGCCAGTTGAACTTCTCCCCGAGATCCTCCGAGCAACTACGCGAGGCGATGCTCGCCCGGCAGGTGCCGGCCGCGGCCGCGCAGGAGGTGGTCGAACGCCTCACTCGGGTGGGACTGATCGACGACGCGGAATACGCCGCGATGCTCGTGCGCACGCGACAGGCCGAGCGCGGCCTCGCCCGGCGGGCGCTCAAGGTGGAACTTGAACGCAAAGGCATCGATTCTGACACCGCCGAGGTGGCCCTCGAGCAGGTGGATGCCGACGACGAGGCGGACGCCGCGCGCGCCCTGGTGCGCAAGCGGGTCACCTCGATGCGGTCGGTGGAGCCGAAGAAGCGGCGGAACCGGCTCTATGGCACGCTCGCGCGCAAAGGCTACTCTGCGTCCGCTGCGCGGGCAGCGATCGATGAGGTGCTCACCGAGGAGGGCCTCGAACTCTACTGAGGCGCTCCGGGCTACCCCTTGACCGACCCGGACATCAACCCGGAGACGAAGTAGCGGCCCAGGAGGATGTACACCACGAGCGTCGGTAGTGAGGCGAGCAGGGCACCCGCCATCGACGCGCCGTAGTTCTGCAGCTGGGCACCGTTGGCGAGGTTATTCAACGCGAGGGTGACCGGCCCCGTCGTCGCGTCGGAGAAGAACACCGCGAACAGGAAGTCGTTCCACGCGTTCGTGAACTGCCAGATGAGGACGACGACGAAACTCGGGATTGAAATCGGCAACACCACCGAGCGGTAGGTGCGCAGCATCCCCGCCCCGTCCACCCGGGCGGCTTCGACGAGCTCCTCGGGAACGGATTCGTAGTAGTTGCGGAAGATCAACGTCGTGATCGGGATCCCATAGATGACGTGTAACAGGATCAGCGAGGGCACGCCCGAGGGCACGTGCAGGGCGAGGAGCACCTGGTTGAGGGGGATGATCACCGCCTGGTAGGGGATGAACATCCCGAACAAGATGAGCGTGAACACGAGATTCGCGCCGGGGAACTTCCACCGGGAGAGCACGAACCCGTTCATCGATCCCAGGAACGCAGCGATGATCGCCGACGGGATGACCATCTGCACCGTCCGCCACAGGGCGGGGGACAGGGAGGTCCAGGCGAGTTTCCAGTTCTCCGTCGTCCACTCGACGGGTAAGGACCACGCCTGGGAGGCGGTTGCGGCCGCGCCCGATTTGAAACTCGTCACGAACAGCACATAGACGGGGATGAGGACGATGACGAGACCGAATAGCAGCGCGAGATAGCGAAGCGTGCGGCCGAGGGAGTACGGGGATTTGCGGGTGCGCACGACCGGAATCGTTTGGCTGGCGGTGCTCATCGGCCCGACTCCTTCCGGTTCAACGACACGAGGTAGGGGATCACGAGAACCGCGACGATGATCAACAAGATCGCCCCGACGGCGGCGGCGTTCGCGTAGTCGAATTCCGACTTCAGTACGTACATGTCAACGGCGGGCACTTTGGTCTGGTAGTTCGAGGGTTTGGAGATCGACATGATGAGGTCGAATGCCTTGAGGGACATGTGCCCGATGATGATGAGCGCCGATAACGCCACCGGGGTGAGTTGGGGGAAGATCACGTGACGATAGATCTGCCAGGTGGAGGCACCGTCGATCGCGCCGGCCTCCCGCAGCTCCTCGGGCACTCCTCGGAAGCCCGCGAGGAACAGCGCCATCACGTACCCCGAGAGCTGCCACATCGCGGGTAGGGCGATCGCGGCGATGCCAAAGGAGATGTTGTTCCACCACGGGTTTTCCAAAAAGTCGAGCCCGAGCATCTGGAACAACCGGTTCAGCCCCGAGGCGCGCTCACCCATGTTGGAGTTGAGCAACCAGCGCCACACGACCCCCGAGGCGACGAAGGAGACCGCCATGGGGAACAGGTAGAGCGAACGGAAGATCCCTTCGCCAGCGATGGGCCGCTCGAGCAGCCACGCCCACACGAACCCCACGACCATCGTGCCGAGGAGGAACACCACGGTGTAGAGCACGAGGTTCTTCAGCGAGTGCTGGAATGCCTCCGAACCGAGCAGGTCAAGGAAGTTCTGGAAGCCGACGAACTCCACGGGCGCCTGCCCGAAGGCTTGCGGTGCCGTGTGGTTGTCCGTCATCGCCGTATGGGTGTTGACGGCGATGAGTCCGTACACGAACACCCCGATGAGGATGAACGAGGGGGCAAGTAGCGCTAGCGGCGGCCCCAACCGCTTCATCCGGTTCATTTCCCCGCCTTCCTTACTGCAGTGGTCCGGTCGGCACCGCCGCCAGCGGTGCAGGGGCGCCTACCCCGCACCGCTGGCCGTGCGCGTGTTTATTCGACCGCGGCGACGAGCTCCTCTTGCAGGGTGGAGACGTCCGATCCGCCTGAGGTGAACTTCGAGATCGCGTTCTCGACCCCGTTGAGCACGGTGACGGACGCAGCTGCGCCGTGGGCGAGGGAGGCGACGATGTCATCCGAGGCGTAGGATTCGATCGCGGTCTGCTGATATTCGGAGAACTCCTCCGGATCGGCGTCGGTACGTGCGGGGATCGACCCCTTGGCCTTGTTGAAGGCGACCTGCCCATCAAGTGAACCGATCGTGTCCAACCACGCCTTCGCCCCGTCAGGGTGCGGTGCCCCGACGGGGAGAGTGAAGGAGTCGGCGAGGAAACCGAACTGCCCGTCGGTGCCGGGCACGGGGAAGTCGATGAACCCGCTGCCGCGTTCGACGTCGTTCTCCTCGAACAGGGCGACCGCCCAGTCGCCCATGACGTTGTAGCCGGCTTCGCCGTCGATCACCATCTGCGTGGAGTCGGGCCAATCGAGCCCGTCGCGGTCGGTGTTCGTGAAGCCCATGAGTGTTTCGAAATGCTCGAGCGCCGTGGTGATCTCCGGGCTCGACCAGTCGGTCTCCCCGCTCCACAAGCCGTTGTAGCCATCGACGCCCAGGTCGGCCATGAGCACCGTTTCGAACAGGTGCACCTGGGTCCATGGTGCCGCGACCGAGAGGGCGACGGCGCCAGAGTCGTCGACCTTCTGCAGATCCTCGATCCAATCATCGAGCGTTTCCGGGCGGGCCTCGGGATCGACCCCGGCCTCGTCAAGGACGTCCGGGTTCGCCCACACCACGTTGGAGCGGTGAATGTTCGAGGGGATCGAGTAGATCGCACCGTCAACGGTGAGCAGGTCAATGAGGTCGTCGGGGAAGGCGTCGGTCAACCCGAACTCTTCGTACAGGTCCGACACATCTTCGAGCTGGCCGGCGTCAATATAGTCTTTGAGCTCCATGCCCGCGTGGGCCTGGAACGTGTCGGGCGGGTTGCCGGATTGCAGTCGGGTCTGCAGCAGGTCCTTCGCTGCTGAGCCCGCGCCACCGGCGACTGCTCCATTGATGAACTTCGTGTCCGGGTGCTGCTCGGCGAAAACCTCTTCGAGTGCTTCCAGGCCGGTGAGTTCCGATCCGGCGGCCCACCAGGTGAATACTTCCACCTCGCTCGCCGAGTCGCCCCCGCCGCCACCCGCTTCTTCGCCGCCGCCTTCGGTGCCGCCACCACAGGCAGCAAGAACGAGGCTCGCTGCCGCGAGGCCTGCCAACGCGGTACTACGTCGCATGCTTCAACTCCTTTGTCCTGAAGGCGTCCGTATTCGCCATCGATAATCCTAACGATGCACCACGTTTGCACGAAATGTCACAGCCGTGATCAAAATGTGACGCAATGTGTGGGATGCCTCCTCACGTTGCCAATTGTAATCCGAGCGGGGGCGTTGTCATCTGGTGTGGCGCGCGCAAGCAGGTGCGGGGGAGCGAGGTGTTTTCAAGGAAGGTAGCATTCGGGGTGTGACTGCCACAGAAACACCACGCACGTACATGGTGCGTACCCTCGGCTGCCAGATGAACGTCCACGATTCTGAACGGATGAAGGGCCTGCTTCTGGAGGCGGGGTACGTGGAAGCGACCACCGTTGGCGAGGGCGGGTTGATGGACGAAGCCGCCGGAGCGGACGTCGTCGTCATCAACACCTGCGCGGTGCGGGAGAACGCCTCCGACCGCCTCTATGGAAACCTCGGCCAGCTCGCCTCGCTGAAGCAGCAGCGCCCGGGAATGCAGATCGCCGTCGGCGGGTGCCTCGCGCAGCAGGACCGCAACGGCATCGTCGAGCGCGCCCCCTACGTCGACGTCGTCTTCGGCACCCACAACATCGACGTGCTGCCCGTACTCCTCGAACGGGCCCGCCATAACGGTGAGGCGCAGGTGGAGATCGAGGAAGCGCTGAAGACCTTCCCCTCCACGCTGCCCACCCGCCGCGACAGCGCATACGCCGCGTGGGTGTCCATTTCGGTGGGATGTAACAATACGTGCACGTTCTGCATCGTGCCCTCGCTACGCGGTAAGGAACGAGACCGCCGCCCGGGTGACGTGCTCGCCGAGGTCGAGGCGGTCGTCGCCCAGGGCGCGGTCGAAGTGACGCTGCTGGGCCAGAACGTCAACTCCTACGGCGTGGGCTTCGGGGACCGGGGAGCGTTCGCGAAGCTCCTTCGTGCGTGCGGGACGATCGAGGGGTTGGAGCGGATCCGGTTCACCTCCCCGCACCCGGCGGCGTTCACCGACGACGTCATCGAGGCGATGGCAGAAACGCCGACCGTGATGCCGAGCCTGCACATGCCGCTGCAATCGGGCTCCGATGCCGTGCTGCGAGCAATGCGCCGATCCTATCGGTCGAAGAAGTTCCTCGGCATCCTCGACAAGGTGCGCGAACGCATCCCCCGCGCCGCGATCACCACCGATATCATCGTCGGTTTCCCCGGCGAGACCGAAGAGGACTTCCAGGCCACCCTCGACGTCGTCGAAGCCTCCCGCTTCTCCTCGGCCTTCACGTTCCAATACTCCCCGCGGCCCGGCACGCCCGCGGCGACCATGCCCGACCAGGTGCCCGCCGACGTCGTCGCCGACCGCTATCGGCGGCTCCTCGCACTCCAGCAGCGCATCTCTGAGGAGGAGAACGCGAAGCAGATCGGGCGCACGGTCGAGGTGATGCTCGCCGATTCCCAGGGCCGCAAGGACGACGCGACCGCGCGGATCACCGGGCGCGCCCGGGACAACCGGCTCGTCCACATCGGGGTGCCCGCCCACATCGCTGAACTCCCCGATGTGGATCAACCTCGCCCGGGTGACATGGTGACCACGACGATCACCGCCGCCGCCTCCCACCACCTCATCGCCGACGCCGCCGACTTCACGTGGCGGCGCACCCCCGGTGGAGACGCCTGGCAACGCGCCCAGGCCGCGCCTCCGGAGAGCCCCACTGCGGTGTCGCTGGGAATCCCGTCGTTGCGAGTCCCATGATCGAGGCCCCCCACGGGGCGGTCATCGCCGTCGTCGGCCCCACCGCCACGGGCAAATCCGACCTCGCCCTCGACCTTGCCGAGCGGGAACCTTCGGAGATCGTCAACGCCGATGCGATGCAGCTCTATCGAGGCATGGACATCGGCACCGCGAAGCTCCCGCGCGCGGAGCGGCGGGGCATCCCGCACCACCAACTCGACGTCCTGGACGTCACCGAAGAGGCCTCCGTAGCGGCGTATCAACGATCGGCGCGAGCAGACATCGAGCGCATCCACGCCGCGGGGAAGCGCGCGATCCTCGTCGGCGGCAGCGGCCTGTACGTGCGGGCGGTATTGGAGCACTTCGAGTTCCCCGCGACCGACCCCGAGGTGCGCGCCCGCCTGCAGCAGCGGGCGGACCGGATCGGACCAGGACTGCTCCACGACGAACTCGCCCAGCGCGACCCGGAGGCCGCGGCCCGGATCGACCGGGCGAACACCCGCCGGATCGTGCGGGCACTCGAGGTCATCGAACTCACCGGGGCCCCGTTCACCGCCTCCTTACCCGACCCGACGTATGTGTATCCCACCGTGGCGATCGGGATCGACGTCGATGCTGCGGCCCTGGACGCCCGCATCGACGCCCGCGCGAAGGACATGTTCGCCCGCGGGCTCGTGGAGGAGACCGAGGCGCTCTTGGGCCGCGGCCTCGCTGAGGGCAAGACGGCCTCGCGGGCCGTGGGCTACGAACAGGCCATCGAGGTCCTTGCCGGCCGCCGGACCCGGGCCGAGGCGGTCGAGGACGTGGCGCTCGCGACGCGCCAGCTCGCGCGCCGTCAACGGAAATGGTTCAAACGGGACGATCGGATCACGTGGATTGAGCACTATGAAACTGTTTAAAGGCATGAGCGCCGGCACCACCGCCCTCCTCCACCCCGGATCGTCTCCCACACAGGAGACCATCGCGGCGGCATTGGAACCGGTGCAGGGTGTGGGAGCGGACCTGTTCGTCACCGTTGACGAGCACCCCCGGGCGTTCACCACCGACGGGGAGATCTCCCCGCCCTCGGCCGCCGTCCGCCTCGCGGCGGCGTACCTGCATGCGCAGGCGCCGTCACGGACGTCCTGGGACTTCTTCATCGACGGGATGGAACTGCAGGTGCGCCGTGAGGGCGAGGAGTACCTCATCAACCACGGCCCGTGGTCCCTCGCCGGAGGGGAACCCGCCCGCGCCGAAGGTCACGATTCGGTCCTGCACCTCGCCGGTCTCACCGACCCACGCCCGGGGCTTCGCATCCGGCTGGGCGCGCGCACCATCGCCGTCGCTGCGCTCGCCTCCGCCGCCGAACTCACGGACGTCGACTTCCACACCCCACCCCGGGCAGAACCCGCCGCCGATCTCGTCGCCGCGATGACGATCATGGGGGAGCGGGAGGTCGACCTCACCGGGGAGGAGGGCACGGTGATCGGAACCGAACGGATCGGGGCGGTGCAACTCCGCGGTTTCGACTCCCGCGCGGGGGAGATGTTCTCTGCCGACGCCCCCGCGACCGCCGCCGGCGCCGCCGCCCGCACC
>CAMXUZ010000026.1 GCA_947251855.1 uncultured Ruaniaceae bacterium | reverse complement strand
CCTGCAGGAGGAGACTCGCCTCGACGCCGGAATTGAGACCGCGCTGCTCATGGCCGCCCTCGCCAATCACGCCGGGGACCAGGTCGACGTCATCGCCGCCGACCGGCAGATCCGGGCCCGGGTGAGTGAGAGCCGGGGCGCGGCCACCATGGCGGCATTCGCCGACGCGCTGGGACCGCTGGAGGCCGAACTCACCGAACCGGATTGGCCGCTGATCACCCGCACGGTGCTGGGACAACTCACCGGCCGGGCCCTCGTCGTGCTATGCACCGCGGTCGACCCGAGCTCGCTCAGCAGCGGCCTCATCACCGCAACTCAAACGCTCGCGGCCCGCCACCAGGTGATCGTTGCCAGCGCGACCGATCCCGTTGAAGGGGAGCTGCGCCGTCGTCGGGAAACCACGGAGGACGTCTACATCGCCGCCGCCGCCGCACGCGCGGAGGCCGACCGACTGCAGGTGGAGACCCTCCTCACCTCCTCCGGCAGCCACGTCATCCAGACCGATCCCGACGACCTCGCACCGCGGGTTGCCGACCGGTACTTGGAGTTGAAGGCTGCCGGGAAACTCTAACCCGGGGTGCGCCCCGGCCCCGCTACAGCGCCCAGACGCCGGAAGCGCCGCGCTCCTCATCGAGCAGGTCCCCGGTTTCGCCGAGGGCGACCGCTCGCCGACCGAGCACGATCGTGTAGATCCAGTAGGCGGCGAGAGTGAGGGTACCGATCGCGATCTTCACCGCCACCGGCAGGGAGGTGCGGGGAACGAACCCTTCCACGACACCGGAGATGCCGAGCACGATGACGAGCCCGAGCGCGACGGTGATGAGGGAGCGCCCCTCCGCCGCGAGCGCCTGCCCACGCGGGAGCGCGCCCGGGGAGATCCATGCCCAGAAGATCTTCAGGCCCGCTCCCCCGGCGATGAAGATCGCGGTGAGCTCGAGCTGTCCGTGCGGCAGGATGAGGTAGAAGAACAGGTCGAGCTTGTCCGCTTCTGCCATCATCGCCCCCGCCCCACCGATCGCGACGGCGTTCTGCACGATCGCGTAGATCGGATAGATTCCCGTCACCCCGAAGGCGACCATCTGCGCGGCGATGAAGGCGTTGTTCACCCACACCACTTGCGTGAAGTCCGGGGCGGACAGGTTGGAGTAATACGATTCGAATGCCTGATTGGCGTAGTCGGCCCGCTGCACCGGGCTCGCGAGCGTGTCGAGCCCTCCGGGGGTGTGGTACACCCACGCCCCATAAAAGGCAGCGACGACGCAGAAGGCGATCATCACGGCGATCGTCCACCATCGCACCCGGTAGAACGCCGCGGGAAGGGAGATGAGGAAGAATCGGCTCACCGCGCCGAGGTTGACCTCCCGCGCCCCGGTGGAACGCCCGCGGGAGCGGCTGAGGGTGTTGGAGAGCCGGGCGACGAGCACCGGCTCGGGGGCGAGGGAACGTAGGGTCGACAGGTCGGCCGCTGTCTGCTGGTACAGCCGAACGAACTCGTCGGCCTCCTCCCCGGTGAGTCGGCGTTGTCCCGCCAGTTCCTCGAGGCGATTCCACTCCTGGGAGCGGAGGGCAACAAGCGCGTCTACATCCACACGGGCTACCCTGCCATATATGAGCGAACCTGTCGCGCCGAAGAACCGGGCCGTGCATGCCTTCCCCCGCCCCCAGGGCGAGGACATCCCGGAGCGGATATACGAAACCGATCAGGTGATCACCGGAGAGGCGGTCGCCCTCAAGATTCAACCGGCGAGCCCCGTCCAACTGATCGCCGCGGGCATGATCGACCTGTTCTTGAGCGTCGGCGTAGCGATGGCGGCACTCGTCTTCCTCAGCATGGTGGGCTCGTTGGACCCCGAGGCCGCGGCGACGTACGTGATCCTCGCACTCGTGCTCGCTGTCGTCCTCATTCCCGCCATCGTGGAAACAGTGACGCAGGGGCGCTCGTTGGGAAGGTGGGCGCTCGGGGTGCAGATCGTCCGGGATGACGGCGGCGCGATCCGGTTCCGCCATGCGATCATTCGTTCACTCGCCGGCCTGTTCGAGATCTACATGACCTTCGGCTCTATCGCGTTCATCGTGACCGTCGCCAACGTACGGCACAAGCGCTTGGGCGATCTGCTCGCGGGCACCTATCCGGTTTCCCTCAATACCGGAGCGCAACTCCCCCCGCCGCTCATCATGCCACTCGAACTCTCCCCGTGGGCGCGGCAGGCCGACGTCTCCCGCCTACCCGGCACGCTCGCCTGGCGAGCCCGGCAGTTCCTCAACACCACCAGCGACCTTGAACCGGCCCACCGAGAACAACTCAGCCGCAACCTTGCCGCAGAGATCGGGCCCTACGTGAGCCCGCCGCCCCCGCCCACCCATCCAGAAAGGCTCCTCGCGGCGGTCCTCGTCATCCGCCGCGACACCGAGTATCGAAACAGTCGCAGCACTCAGGAACACCTCCGCAGCCGGGTTTCGGCGACACTTCCCTACGGGCTCGGAACGCCGCCTCACAGAAATACTGCCGGCGAAGCATCGTCTCACACTTCGAGATGAGCGCTTTGCGTGACGCCCGCCGCATCACAATGCGGTAACGTCCGATAACTGGATATTCTTGCTGGCCAGAGACGATTGTCTACAAAACATACCGTCTCCATGCGGACAATCTGGGCATACCTGAGTAGAGTTTTGCCAATTTTTTCGACAGCCTTGATTAGTTCGCGGTTCTTCGCTGGAATTTTACCTCTTGCTTAACGACCGCCCCAGCCTGCCACAGCTGAACCAAGACTTTGGAGGATCATGGCGGCAATCACCGTCAAAAATGCATATAAGGTATTCGGTCGACGAGCAGCCGAAGCCCTCCCTAAATTACGCTCTGGCGCAACTGCTGAAGACGTTAAAGAGTACGGAACCGCCGCGGTTATCGATGCCAGCTTCGAGGTCGAGGACGGCGAGATCTTCGTCGTCATGGGGCTGTCGGGCTCCGGGAAGTCGACGCTGATCCGGATGCTCAACGGCCTGTGGACCCCGACCGCGGGTTCGATCGAGGTCGGCGGCAAGGATCTCACCAAGATCAGCGCCGCCGAATTGCGGGCGACCCGCAAGAAGAACATCTCGATGGTTTTCCAGCACTTCGCCCTTCTCCCCCACCGCACCGTGTTGGATAACGCTGCTTACGGCTTGCAGATCCAAGGCGTCGAGCGGGACGAGCGGGTTGAGAAGGCGCGCAGAGCCCTCGAAATGGTGGACATGAAAGGGTGGGACGACCACCTGCCCTCCCAACTGTCTGGCGGAATGCAGCAACGCGTCGGCCTCGCCCGCGCCCTGGCCGCGGACACGAAGATCCTTCTCATGGACGAAGCATTCTCCGCGCTCGACCCGCTGATCCGGCGCGAGATGCAGAGCCAGCTCATCGACCTTCAACAACAGCTCGGTAAGACCATCGTCTTCATCACTCACGACCTCAACGAGGCCATGCGCCTCGGCGACCGCATCGCGGTGATGCGCTCGGGCCGGATCGTGCAGATCGGCACCTCCGAGCAGATCCTCATGGAGCCCGCCAACGACTACGTCGCCCGGTTCATCTCCGATGTCGACCACGCGCGGGTCCTCACCGCCTCCGCGATCATGGAACAACCCTCGTCCACGCTCGGCGCGGGGCAAGGGCCGCGCTCGGCGCACCGGCTCCTTCGCGAGACCCAGAACTCTTGGCTGCTCGTGCTCAACCGCGACCGGACCCCGCACGGGATCGTGTGGGAGGACGACATTGCCGACGCCGTTCAGAGGGGCTCCACCGAGCTGCCATGGCGGGAAGGCGACCCGATGCCGGTCGTCCGCGAGGAGACTCCCGTATCGGACCTCTTCGCACTCTCGGCCCAGTACTCCAGCCCGATCATCGTCGTTGACGAGCAGGGCAGGTTCTCCGGGGTGATCCCCCGAGTGACTCTCCTAGCGGCGGCTGGTACACATCAGCCCGAGGAAGACAACGTCGTCATCGCCGACGTTCCGCACAACGGGGAGGAGCCGCTGATGAAGCCGAATGGAAACGGAACTACCGGAGGTGAGCGCAAATGAATCCTGAAGACAACTTCCTCCCCCGCTTTCCGCTCGGTGAAGGGGTCGACGCCGGATTCCGGTGGCTGAAGGAGAACTGGAAGCCCTTCTTCGACCTCCTCAAAGACGGGATGAAGTTCCTCGTCGAGGGACTCAGTGAGGTTCTCCTCGCCGTCCCGGCGATCCCGGCGATTGTGATCTTCGCGCTGATCGCGTGGTTCCTGCGCTCGTGGAAGCTCGCCGTTGGTACCGTCATCACCTTCACGCTCGTCCTCATGATGGATAAGTGGGTGTCGATGATGCAGACGATGTCACTGGTGATCATCGCGACCCTCTTCGCGGTGATCATCGCGGTGCCGGTTGGGATCTGGGCCGCGCGAAACGACACGGTCAGCGCCATCGTCAAGCCCGTCTTGGACTTCATGCAGACGATGCCGGCGTTCGTGTACCTCATTCCCGCCGTGACCTTCTTCTCCATCGGTGCCGGCCCTGCGCTGGTTGCGACGATCATCTTCTCGCTCCCACCCGGGGTGCGCATGACGGAGTTAGGGATCCGCCAGGTCGACGCCGAAACCGTCGAGGCGGGTCACGCATTCGGGGCGACCTCGCGGCAGATCCTTCGAGGAATCCAGCTGCCGCTTGCCGTGCCCACGATCATGGCGGGGATCAACCAGTTGATCATGCTTGCCCTATCGATGGCCGTCATTGCCGGCATGGTCGGCCTTGACGGACTGGGTAAGGACGTCGTCGAGTCGATCTCGACGCTGAAACTCCCGCTCGGGGTGGAAGCCGGTATCGCCGTCGTGTTCTTGGCGATCTACCTTGATCGCCTCACCGCAGCGCTCGGCCGACCCGGCGACTTCCCCTCCTCTCTGCGTTCGCTGCTCAAGCAGCGCCGCGAAACTCAAAAGACTGCGTGATGAACGAGGACTTCATTCACGTTCACGCGTAGCAGGGGCAACCCTGCGATCCGATTAGGAAAGGACAACATGTCAATCCGACGTATTGCAATGGCCGGGTCTGCTGGCTTCCTCGCTCTCGCCCTCGCGGCGTGCGGCGGTGGAACCGGCGACAACGGCGATGACACGAACGGCGCCGAAGATACGAATGGCGCCGAAGACACGGCCGGAGGTGAAGAGGGTGGCGAAGACCTCGGCACCATTACGCTCGGTTACATCCCGTCCTGGACTGACGGGCTGAGCACCGCCTACCTCCTCGACAACCTTCTGACCGACATCGGCTACACGGTCGAGCACCAGACGGTGGAGGACGCCGCAATCCTGTATGCCGGCCTCGCCAATGGCGATATCGACATGTACGCATCCGCGTGGTCCGAACGGACCCACCGCCAGTACATGGACGAGTACGAAGACCAGCTCGAAGACCTCGGCTACTACTACGAGGGCGCTGTCCTCAACCTCTCCGTGCCCGAGTACACCGACATCGACTCGATCGACGAACTCGTGGGCAAGGGCGACGAGTTCGGCGGTGAGATCGTC
The DNA here is from genome assembly GCA_947251855.1 of uncultured Ruaniaceae bacterium. Next base: position 3,443 of record CAMXUZ010000026.1, on the reverse strand, counting down.
GGTATCGAACCCGGTGCGGGTCTTACCGACGCGACCGAGAACGACGTGATGCCCGGTTACGGGCTCGACGACGAATACCGGCTCGTCACCTCCTCCACCTCCACCATGCTCACAGAGCTGCAGAACGCGGTGGATGCTGAGGAAGACATCGTCGTAACCCTATGGAGCCCCTTCTGGGCCAACGCCGAATTCCCGGTCAAGGCACTGGAAGACCCCGAGGGCTACTTCGGTGAACCCGAGAACCTTCACTGGCTCGCCCGGGACGGCTTCTCCGAGGACTTCCCTGAGGCCACCGAACTCGTTGGCAAGATCAAGCTCGACGACGACGAGTACGGGAGCCTGGAAGACACGGTCGTGAACCAGTTCGACGACGGCGAGGAGCCCGAAGCGATCGAGGCCTGGCTGGAAGAAAACCAGGACCTCATGGATTCCATGCTCGGCTAAGCACGAGCAGCCTTCCAATGTTAAACGCGGCGCCGATGGCGCCGCGTTTAACGTTTCTCAGGGTGCGTATCTGCCCGTCGTGATGTCGGGCGGGCTGACCCGGAAGGGTCCGGGGGAGAACTACTTCGGGACCAGGACCGGAACGCCGTTGTCGATGGCGTACTGCACCGGCTCCCCGCCGTCGGGGCGCGCGACGTAAACCGGCCGGCCATCGGCGGTCTCCCTCGTGAGTTTCTCACCCGTGACCGGGCACTGCAGACTCTCTTCCAACCAGGTCGGTAGCGTGGCCATCACGTGTTCTCCTGTCGAATAATGGCGAGGACAGAATCGCGGATCTTTTCCATCACATCACCGTCCTCCGCCTCGACGTTGAGGCGGAGCAAGGGCTCGGTGTTGGAGGGGCGGACGTTGAACCACCAGCGGGGCGTGGCGTCCCAGTGGCTGAAGGTGAGGCCGTCGGTGTCCTCGATCGTCACCCTCCGGGCGTGGAGATCGGCTGCGAATTCGGCGCGGATGCGAGCAAGCGTGTGCCCGACGTCGGTCACGGTGGAATTGATCTCCCCGCTCGAGGTGTTCGGCGTGTACATCGCCGCGAGATCCGACGCCTGCAGGTCCGATTCCGCGAGGGCGCTGAGTACGTGCAGCGCGGCGAGCATTCCGGAGTCGGCGTAGAAGAAGTCGCGGAAGTAGTAGTGCGCGCTGTGTTCCCCACCGAACACCGCATCCCGCGCGGCCATCTCTTCCTTGATGTAGGCGTGCCCGACCCGGGTCGTGACCACCTCGCCCCCGGCCACCCCGATGAGATCAGTGACCGCGCGGGAGGTGATGAGGTTGCGGATGATGACGGGGGCGTTGCCCTGTTGTTGTTCCTTAGCCACCTCCCGCAGCCCGACGAGCGTGATGATCGCCGATGGATCAACGGGGACCCCTTTTTCGTCAATGACGAAGCATCGGTCGGCGTCGCCGTCGAAGGCCAACCCCAGATCTGCCTGCTGGGCGATGACGGTGGTCTGCAGGTCGAGAAGGTTCGCGGGGTCGAGCGGGTTGGGTTCGTGGTTGGGAAATGTGCCATCGAGGTCGAAATACATCGGAACAAGGTCGATACCGATATCGGGCAGCCCCGCCTCGGTGCCGAGCACCGCTCCCGCGGTGAGCCCCGCCATACCGTTGCCCGCGTCGACGACCACTTTCAGGCGCCGCTCACCGGAGAGCGCTACGAGCCCGCGCAGGTATTGCGCGTAATCGGCGAGGATGTCCCGGCGGGTCAACTCACCGGGCTGCGTCGCCTCGATACCGGAATCGAGGTAGTGCTGCGCCCGGGATGCAAGGTCGGGTAGCCCCGTCTCCTTCCCGATCGGCCGCGCACCGGCGTAGCAGAGTTTCAGCCCGTTGTACTGGGCCGGATTATGGGAAGCGGTGAAGATGACGCCGGGCAGGTCGAGCGAACCGGAGGCGAAATAGAGTCCATCGGTGGAGCACAATCCCACGTGGGTGACGTTCGCGCCCCGGCTGCGCGCGCCGTCGATGAACGCCTCGACCAGCTCCGCTGCGCTCGTGCGCATATCGTGCCCCACGAGGATCTGCCGCCCTACGAGGTCGCAGAAAGCTGCGCCCAGACAGCGGGCGATGGTGGGGGTCAACTGGTCGGGTACGAGCCCGCGAATATCGTTAGCCTTGACGATGTCCTCAAGAGCGCCCACGAGGTTCAGGGTTCCTCTTCGGTGCGGATGACGCTCAGATGACCGCGCCGCCCCACCGGTGGCGGTGATTGCGAACCTGCCCCACCTATCGGCCCGGGTGCGCGTGAGGCGGCAGCGCTCTCTGCTCGTTGATACGAGGGGGCAGGTGCGCGGGAGGCCTCGCGCACGGCGTCCGCGAGCGCGAGCAGGTCATCCGAACTCGGAGGCGCTGGTTCGAACTCCGTCGCGAGCCGCACCACGTCCCAACCACGGGGCACGGTGAGTCGTTCGGCGTGTTCGGTGCACAGGTCGTACGTGTGGGGTTCGGCGTGAGTGGCAAGCGGGCCGAGCACCGCGGTGGAGTCGGAGTAGACGTAGGTCAGGGTCGCCACCGCGGCGGCGTTACAGTTCACCCGGGAACATGGACGTGTTGCTCTCACACCCGTCACGGTACCTGGTTTCGGGCAGCGGCGCACACCTACCCGCGGGCCGCGCCGGGTCGGGCTTGGCCACCTGGGAGGCTTCGTGGCATCGTATTCGGTATGTTCCCTTATCCCCCACTACCCGCCCGCCGGCACGTCAAACGCCGCGATCGGCGGGGCCGGGGGATCCGAGGCCCGCTCATGCCTGGCGCGCTTCCCGGCGCACGTTCCCGCACCGAGCGTTTCGACGACCTCGTTGCCGCCGCGGTCGCAGTACTCGAATCCCGATGCGGGCAGGTCATCGACGGGGTCGAGTTCGCCGTGGAAGATGTGCCCCCCTCCACTCCCGCGCCGTGGGAACGCGGGGCGGTACCGCTCGGGCGGTACTTTCCCGCCGACCTCGGCATGCCGCACCGGATCGTCATCTACCGGCGCCCCGTCATCTCCCGCGCCCCCGCGCGAGCGGAACAATTTCTACTCATCACTCACGTGCTCACCGAGCAGGTCGCCCACCTCACCGGGCTCAACCCGGACGACCTGTAACTCCGCGACTCAATTCGTGACGACGACACTCACGTTGGTTCCTGCCCGCCCGGCCCACGTGGCCGGGACGGCCGCAACCAGTTTCCCGCTGGGTGAATCGACTTCGTACTGCGCCGTCGCGAGCAGATAGCCGCCGGTGATCCGGACGGCAACGGCCTCCTGCGGCACCTCGATGCCGACCGTTTGCGAGGCCGCCACCGCAATCGCCTCAGTTTCTAACACCTCGCCGTCCTCGCCGATCCCCTCGACCTGCACGTCGACGTTCTCCGGCGCGGGATTCGCGATCGCAATGGTGGGGTTCCCCGCGGTCGGGAACATGGCCTCCGCGGTGAGGTTCCCGCTGGGGAGCCAGGAG
>CAMXUZ010000025.1 GCA_947251855.1 uncultured Ruaniaceae bacterium | reverse complement strand
CTCCGGTTGGTGATCCTCATCGGGGCGCGGCTGCGGGGCAGGTGACTGCGGGTCAGCAACGTTGTCGTCCAGACTGGGATCGACGGTGACGGCGAAGCGCACCTCTTGGCCGACGGCATCACTGAGGGCGGCGTTGAGCGGTTCACGCACGCGTGTTTCCAGGAACTCTTTGGCGAAGTCGCTCCCGACCGCGAGAAGGACCGTGTCGTTAATGATCCCCACCGGCACGGTGAGGCGGACGAAGGCTAAGGAGGAGGCGGGCAGGAGGTCACGGCGCTGCAGGTTCTCGACTGCTTCCTCCCACGCGAGGGAGAGAGTGTTGTCTTCGTTTTCCGCGATGACCACCGCACCTCCAATACCTGAACCTGGTTTTCGCCGATCGTGGGCGTCACCGACGGGACCTTCCTACATATCCCCAACGTTATCCACAACTGTGGATGCTAAGGAAAACGGTACCGCCTCGTCTTCCAAGCTGTGGACAGGTTGTAATCTTACGAGATATCCACAAGCCGTGGCATGGAAACCTGTGGAAAGTGTGGATTCTTACCGGTAACGAGAAGTTGCTCGTGATGCCGGTCACGGGGCGCCGGTGGAGTTTGACCAAACGGCGCGATTTCGCGTAACGTGAGCAAGTCACGCTGCTCGCGTGCCGCTACTGGCGTGCCCAGCGTTGGCCCGTATCCGACTTCCCCCGCGATACGTGTAACGATCGTCTTTGGAGTTATGCCGTGAGTAAGCGGACTTTTCAGCCTAATAACCGCCGTCGGGCACGCGTGCACGGGTTCCGACTGCGGATGCGTACCCGCTCTGGCCGGGCCATCCTCTCTGCACGTCGCCGTAAGGGCCGCGCGAAGATCTCGGCCTAAGGTGCTTCCACCCCAGCACCGGCTGCGTCGCAGCGAAGATTTCCGTTCAGTAGTTCGAACAGGAAAACGTGCCGGGGGGCGCTACGTGGTTGCACACGTACTGACCAAATCCACCCGTCCGACCCGGGTGGGTTTCGTCGTATCTAAAGCGGTTGGGAACGCCGCCACGCGAAACCGGGTGAAACGGCGGATGCGGCACATCTGCGCGGAGGTGCTCGAGGAACGCTCGCAGCCCGCCGATATCGTCGTCCGAGCACTACCCCGATCGAGCACGGCGACCTTCACGCAACTGCGCACCGAAATGCGTCGAAACCTAGGAAAGTTAGGAGTCTTGGAATGATCCGCCGACTCCTGACCACCCTGTTGACGAAGATGGTCCGCGCCTATCAGCTCATCGTCTCACCGTGGTTCGCACCGACCTGCCGGTATTACCCTTCCTGTTCGCAATACGCCATCGATGCCTTACGCGAGCATGGCCCGGCACGCGGTACCATGCTCGCCGGATGGCGATTGCTGCGGTGTAACCCCTGGTCAAAGGGTGGAGTTGACCATGTTCCGCCGAGGAAAGCAGCGGCGCCCGAAGCCGGCCCCGGTGAGCGCCGCGACTCCACCGGTGAAGGCGAATCCCTCATCGCCGTAGACTCGTCCACAAGCCGTCACCGCGCCGCAAAGACTCGCGACGTGACGCAACCAGCCTGGAGAACGTTGCATGGGAACCTTTGACAAGATCCTGTTCCCCCTGAAGTGGGTTGTCGCCCAAATCATGGTGGGATCTCATAAAGTATTCACCTTTTTCGGGATGGACCCCGAGAGCGGTTGGGGGTGGGTACTTTCGATCGTCACCCTGACGGTGGTCATCCGGGTTCTCCTCATCCCCCTGTTCGTGCGCCAGATCAAGGCATCGCGGGGCATGCAGATCGTGCAGCCGGAGATCCAGAAGCTGCAGAAGAAGTACAAGGGACGAACCGACACGGCCTCCCGGCAGGCGATGCAGCAAGAAATGATGGCGATCTACCGTGAAGCGGGTACCTCCCCGTTCGCGTCCTGTATGCCGATGTTGCTGCAGATGCCGATCTTCTTCTCCCTGTTCCGCGTTCTCATCGCCGTGAAGGACATCGCTGGTGGGACGTATCGCACGGAGAAGATCGGGCCACTGGATCAGGTCGTCGCTCAGCAGATCGAGAACTCGGAAATCTTCGGCGCCTCACTCTCCTCGACCTTCCTCGGTTCTGACGTCATCTCCGTAAAGATCATCACGGCCGTGCTCGTGGTGCTGATGAGCGCCTCGATGCTGTTCACACAGCGGCAGTTGACGATGAAGAACATGCCCGCCTCGGCCGCGGACAATCCGATGGCTCGCCAGCAGAAGCTCCTGATGTACCTGCTGCCCGGGGTGTTCGTCATCTCCGGTGTGTCCTTCCCCATCGGTGTGCTTCTGTACTGGACCACCTCGAACGTGTGGTCGCTCGGCCAACAGTGGTGGGTCATTCGCAACTCCCCCACACCTGGGTCGGAGGCGGAACGCATGCTGCTGGAACGCCGTGCCCGCAAGGCAGCTCGGAAAGGACTCGTGGTTGAGGAAGAGAAGCCTTCCGAACTCGAGGATGCACCGAAGAAGACCAGCGGCCAACGCCAGCAACCCAAACGCAAACCTCGCAGCAAGCGGTAGAAAACGCTTTACACGTTAGGAATCCCATGACGAACACGCCCTCTCCCGAAGAGATCAAGCAGCTCGAACTCGAAGGCGACATCGCTGCCGACTACCTCGAGGAACTGCTCGACATCGCAGACCTCGATGGCGACATCGACCTCGACGTCGATCGGGGGCGCGCCTCTGTAGCGATTGTCACCGAGGCGAATGCGGAGCGGTGGCTCCGTTCCCTCGTCGGAGAAGAGGGAGAGGTGCTCAATGCGCTTCAGGACCTCACTCGGCTCGCCGTGCAAACCAAGACTGGGGAACGCTCGGGGCTCATGCTCGACATCGCGGGCCACCGGCAAAAGCGGCGCAATGCCCTCACCCAACTCGCGAGCGAGGCGATCAAGCGCGCGCAAGACAGCGGTGAGCCGGTCGAGATGGAACCGATGAATCCCTTCGAACGCAAGGTCGTTCACGACGCCGTGGCTCAAGCCGGTCTGCGCAGCGAATCGGAAGGCACGGAGCCGCACCGCCGGGTCGTCATCCGTACCGATGCCTGACATCATCGGAGGTACGGAAACCGCTTCCCGGGAGATCTTTGGTCTGGGTCTAGCAGCGGCCGAGGAGTTCGGGCAGATGCTCGCCGACGAGGGCGAGCTGCGCGGGCTCATCGGCCCGCGAGAGGTGCCGCGACTATGGCGACGCCACATCTTGAACTCCGCAGCGGTCGGATCCCTCCTCCCGGCGTCGGGAACCGTGGCCGACGTCGGATCCGGGGCTGGGCTTCCCGGGATCGTGCTGGCGATTATGCGGCCCGACCTCGAGTTCGACCTCATCGAACCCATGGAACGCCGGGCGGATTGGCTCGCAGAGGTCATCGAGGCCCTCGACCTCGATAACGTAACAATTCATCAGGTGCGAGCCGAGGAACTGCACAAGAAGCGTACCTACGACGTTGTTACCGCGCGCGCCGTTGCCGGGATGGATAAGCTGCTTCGGTTCACGGTTCCGCTCATCGGCGCGGGCGGCCGGCTCCTCGCACTCAAAGGTCGTCGCGTCTACGAGGAGATCGAGGACGCGAAGTACGTGTTGAAGAAGTTTCGCGCTGAAGTCGTGGCGGTGCACGAGATTGACGTCCTCGGCGACGGGGACGTGACCTTCGTTGCGGAAGTGCAGCGAGCGTGAACGCGGTGCCTCGCAACACCTGAAATAGTCGGCGAACGTTTCACGTGAAACGCTCGTGCCGGGCGCTTCTAGAGTTCTGATTTGTCACGGTCTACCGTTAGGCTTAGAGGGTCAGCAGAGGGAAGGGAAGCCACGAGTGAACTCATCGAGCGATCGGTCTGACCGCGATGCCCTGCTCGCTTCTGTCCCGCGCGTCGATGGGTCCACCCCGCTGGCGGCACAGCTCGTCGAAGATACTCGGCGCCGGATCGAGCTCTCCAATGCATCGTTTCCGCTCCCTCGGCAGACTCGGGTCTTCACCGTCGCTAATCAGAAGGGCGGCGTGGGTAAGACGACCACCTCAGTGAACATCGCCGCTGCACTCGCGCGTGCGGGAGCACGCGTACTCGTGATCGACAACGACCCGCAAGGAAACACCTCCACGGCGTTGAACACCCCCCACCACGTGGGAACGCTGTCGACCTATGACGTGCTGATCAACGATGTTCCGATACACGAAGCGGTCCAGGTTCACGAGGAGATCGACTCCCTTTTCGTTCTTCCATCGACGATCGATCTCTCCGGCGCGGAAATAGAACTCGTCATGATCGAAGGCCGGGAGTCCCGGCTCCGTGCCGCGCTCACCGACTATCTGCGTCACCGATCCCGCAACGGAGAGCCGCGCATCGACTATGTCTTCATCGACTGCCCACCGAGCCTTGGTCTGCTGACGATCAATGCCTTCGTCGCAGCTCAAGAAGTGCTCATTCCGATCCAAACGGAGTACTACGCGCTCGAAGGGTTGAGTCAGCTGCTTTCAAACATCGACCTCATTCGGCAACACCTCAATTCCGCGCTCCACGTCTCGACGATCCTTCTCACGATGCATGACAGTCGTACCAATCTTTCGATGCAGGTAGAAGAAGAGGTACGGGAACACTTTCAAGAGCAAACCCTGGAAACCGTCATCCCCCGGTCGATCCGGGTCTCCGAGGCGCCGGGGCACGGCCAAACGGTGATGACCTACGACCCACGCTCGAGCGGAGCATTAGCCTATCTCAAGGCCGCTCAAGAAATCGCTGAACGGGGTGCCCCACTGACATGAAGGAAGTAAGAAAAGATGACTGAACGGCGTCGTGCTCTCGGTCGTGGCCTCGGGGCCCTGATTCCACAAAGCCCGGCCGGATCACCTCAGGGAACTTCTCGCCCGGTCGACGTGTTCTTTCCCGCCGCCGCTCCCGCCGAGACGAGCAAGGACGTTTCACGTGAAACCGAGACGGGCGAGGACACGCCGCTGGTTGCTGTTCCCGGTGCTGAATTCGCGTTGATCCCCGTCGCAGACATCGAACCGAACCGCGTGCAGCCCCGAACAGTGTTCGACGAGGATGAACTCGCGGAGCTTTCCGACTCCGTAGCGGAAGTAGGTGTGCTCCAGCCCGTTGTGGTCCGCCCGCTGCCCGACCCCGGCGATGGGGACGCTCCCTATGAACTTGTCATGGGAGAACGCCGCTGGCGAGCAGCGAAGCAAGCGGGCCTCAACGACATTCCGGCGATTATCCGCTCCACGTCAGAAGATGAGCTGCTTCGTGACGCATTGCTAGAAAACCTCCACCGCTCTGAGCTGAATCCCTTGGAGGAAGCGGCGGCGTACCAGCAGTTATTGGAAGACTTCGGGTGCACGCAGGACGAACTGGCCCGCCGCATCGCTAGGTCTCGCCCGCAGATCTCCAATACTCTTCGGCTACTTCGTCTGCCACCTCTGGTGCAGCGGCGGGTAGCTGCCGGCGTCCTTTCCGCCGGGCATGCCCGCGCGCTGCTGGGCCTCGATGAGCCAGCGGCGATGGAGCGCCTTGCCCAACGCATTGTCGCGGAAGGATTGAGTGTCCGCGCGACGGAAGAGATCGTGTCTCTCGGTGAGGTTGACCTCGGTGCGCCCCGGCGGGCTCCACGAGCGGGGGGAAATAATCCCATGCTCGCCGATCTTGCTTCCCGCCTCGGCGACCGTTTCGAGACGAAGGTTAAGGTCTCCCTGGGCAAGCGAAAGGGAAGCATTTCGATCGAGTTCGCCACCGTCGACGACCTCAATCGAATTCTCGGGACGCTCGCGCCCGAGGACCCCGGTGTATTCAAAGGCTGACTATAAGCCGTTTCACGTGAAACGGGGCGCTTAGTTTCGCTTGAATGCGACCGCACGCTCGACGCGATGGGTGATCTCGGGAGCGTTCGTGTTGGCGAGACCTCGGCCCGTGCCGGAACGGAGGGTCTTCAGGACGGACCCACCACTGATCGGCAACCGCACTCGCGCGCCTATGTGGGGTCCGGGGGAGGTTGGTGATCCATGGACGGTTCCGGGCTCTCAGGTTCAGGTAGCAGGCAACCCGTGACTGTTGGTGCCAGTCAGGGAGTCGACGCAAGATCGAATGAACGGGCTAGTATCGGTCACTTTCACGGCGATCGGCTGTGCGGGTTTCAGGAATTGAACGTCGTACACGCCGTTTCAAGCCCGAGACCGTATTCAAGGCATGCGAACCCGGTATCGGACATTTTGTGTGCTGATCGCAGGAAAAAGCGCCGGATCCGCCACACTTCTAGCTGCAATATTGGGAATGCTCGGTCTGGCGAGGACAGCCGTGAAACGGAGATCCTCTCCGACACACCGAAGTGGCACGACTCGGATCTCAGAAGGAATCCAAGGTCTCCGCTGTAACGACCCTCTCTGGAAGGCATGCGTGAATGGCGACGGCGGCGTTCCACGTGAAACACGGACCCACTCCGCCCGCCGAGCCAGCACCGCCCTACCAGCGGAAGAGGCGCGCTGAGAACGTGCGGGGCCGCCGGCTGCTGTCCAGCGATGGACGCTAGAGCTTCATCGCGACGTCAACGAGGGAGCGGTACACGCGCTGAATCCCGTACGAGCTCGCTTCGGCGGCCTGGGGGAATAACGAGGTCTCCGTCATCCCCGGGGCGGTGTTGACCTCGAGGAAGTGCGCGGCGCCGTC
>CAMXUZ010000024.1 GCA_947251855.1 uncultured Ruaniaceae bacterium | reverse complement strand
CGCGAGGGCGCCGAGCCGGCGAATCGGAGCAATGCTCACAGTAGTCTTCCCTATCTGTTCGTTGCCGTGGCCTTTTGACCACGATCCTCACGGTAGGCAGCGGATTTAACCACCCGTGTACGCGTGGGTGAACAGCAGGTGAACTCGCAGGGAACTCTCTGGAGGTGGGGCCCTAGCGCCGGGGCCGGTGCGTCTCGGAGGCGACGATCCGGGGGCGCTTGCCGGGTCTGGCGGCCACGTGCAGCACGAGCACCTCCCCGGTACGAAGGTGGGGATCAGCTGCCGGGAACGTATCCTCAACGCGGCGCGGGGCGCGCTTCCTCGCCGCTGCCAGCGCGATCGGCAGCACCGGGCGGTGGGTGCACACGATCGCGTTGCCCGGTGCTTTCAGGGTGCTGCCGACGAGGTTCTTCGCCGCTTTCGGATCCTCGCTAGCGCCCTGCTCGGTGAGGCAGGAGAACGTCTCGATCCGCACTCCCGCCGCATGTGCGAACGGGGCGACCGTCGCCTCGCAGCGGGCCCACGGGGAGGTGAGTACGCGGTGGGCGCCGAACGCGGCGAACAGGGGGACGAGCGCGCGGGCCTGCTCCTCGCCCGCGGGCGTGAGCGGCCGGGAGAGCTCGCTTCCCTCCCAGGCGGAACGTTTCTTCGCCGTGCCGTGCCGGGTCAGCAGCACCGCCCAGGTGGCCAACTCGCCGTCGGCGTACAGATCAAGGAGGCCTTTGAGGGGCTCCCGGTCGCCGCGGCGAGTCAACATCGTCAAGGCTTTGACCGCGTCCACCCAGACCGCTTCATCGACTTCGCTCGGGGGCGCAGGCTCGACCTCGGCTCGGGCCGCCACGGGCTCCTCGCTCGCGGCCGGTTGGGCGGCCCAGTAGGAGTTGATCTTCCGTTTCCCGTTCGCGAGCCGATATTTCACCTTCGGCAGCGGCACTCCGAGCACGACCTCCACACCGGTCTCCTCGTTGACCTCCCGGATAGCGCAGGCGGGCAGGGGTTCACGTTTGCGCGGCTTGCCCTTGGGCCAGGACCAATCGTCGTAACTCGGGCGATGGATGAGCAGGACCTCCAACCGCTCCCGGCGCACCCGCCACACCACGGCTCCTGCGGCGTGAACCACCTGCGCCATCAGCGCGCCAGCGCGGCACTGCGCCGCCGGGTGGTCATGAGCAGGGTGTGCAGATCGTCCAACGGCTCGCCGCCGTCATCCGTGTTCACGCGCACCCAGTGCTGGCCGTGGTCCTCCTCGTGACGCAGGTGCCAGGAGGCGGTGCTCGGCGCGACGGAGAGGTCGATGAGCCCGACGAGGTCGTGGATGTGCTCCGGATCGGTGATGTTGACAAGTACCTCCACCCGGCGATCGAGGTTTCGGTGCATGAGGTCGGCCGAACCGATGAACACGTCCGGCTCGCCACCGTTCGCGAACGCGTAGATGCGGGAGTGTTCGAGGTATCGGCCCAGGATCGAGCGGACCCGGATGTTGTCGCTCAGGCCCGGAACTCCTGCCTTGAGGCCGCAGATGCCGCGCACGACGATATCGATGGGCACCCCGGCCTGGGAGGCGCGGTAGAGCGCATCGATCGTCTCCTCATCGACGGCGGAGTTCATCTTGAATTTGATCCACGACTCCGTGCCCGCCTCGTGGTGGGCGATCTCGCGCTCGATCCTTTCCACGAGGCCGCTGCGCACCGAGTTCGGGGCGACGAGGAGCCGGTGGAATTTTGCTTTCGGGGCGTACCCGGAGAGTTGGTTGAATAGCCGGGTGAGGTCCTGGCCGACGTCGGAATCGCTCGTGAGCAGCCCGTGGTCCTCGTAGAGCCGCGCGGTTTTGGGGTTGTAGTTGCCGGTGCCGATGTGGCAGTACCGGTGCAGGCGGTCCCCCTCCTGACGCACGACGAGAGAGAGTTTGCAGTGGGTTTTCAGGCCCACGAGCCCGTAGACGACGTGCACGCCGGCCTGTTCGAGTTTGCGGGCCCAGGAGATGTTCGCCTGTTCGTCGAACCTCGCTTTGATCTCCACGATCGCCAGCACCTGTTTGCCCGCCTCGGCGGCGTCGATGAGCGAATCGACGATCGGGGAATCGCCCGAGGTGCGGTAGAGGGTTTGTTTGATCGCGAGCACGTGCGGGTCCGCTGCCGCCTGGGCGAGGAACTGCTGCACGCTGGTGGAGAACGAATCGTAGGGGTGGTGCAGCAGGACGTCCCGGGCGGAGATCGCCCCGAAGATATCGACCGGGGCGGAACTCTCTACCGGGGCGAGTTCTTTCGCCGTCGTCGGAATATACGCGGGATACTGCAGCTCCGGCCGGTCGAGATCAGCGATGATGTTCAGGCCGGTGAGGTCGAGCGGGGCGGGCAGCTCATAGACGTCCGCTTCGCTGATCCCCAGTTCCCGGATCAGCATTTCTCGCAGTTTCCCGGGAAACCCTTCGGCGAGTTCGAGGCGGACCGGGGGGCCGAATCTGCGGCGGAGCAGCTCCTTCTCGAGGGCGTTGAGGAGGTTTTCCGCGTCGTCCTCCTCCACTTCGAAATCCTCGTTCCGGGTCACGCGGAACACGTGATACTTGACGATGTCCATCCCGGGGAACAGGTAGTCGAGGAAGTGGGCGATGACGTCTTCGATGGGGACGAAGGAGGCGTACTGCACCTCGTGGTCCATCTCCGTCGGGTCGTGGGGCCGGCCGCGGACGTCCACGGCGAGGAACCGCGGGAAGAGCTGCGGCACCTTCACCCGGGCGAAGTGTTCGCTGCCGGTGCTCGGGTTGCGCACGACGACAGCGAGGTTGAGCGAGAGCCCGGAGATATACGGGAACGGGTGCGCGGGGTCGACCGCGAGTGGGGTGAGGACGGGGAAGATGTTCCGGCGGAAGTACTTGTGGAGCCGGTTCTGTTCGGAATCGGAGAGGTCATCGAACCGGACCAGCGTGATGTCGGCTCGCGCGAGTTGCGGTTGCACGTCGTCGGCGAACACCGCGGCGTGACGGGCCGTGAGCTCATGGGCCGTCGCGCTGATGGCTTCGAGCACGTGGCGCGGGTGCAGACCGGAGGCGGCCGCCACGGCCATCCCCGTGGCGATGCGGCGTTTCAGGCCCGCAACCCGGACCATGAAGAACTCGTCGAGGTTGGAGGCGAAGATGGAAAGGAACCGGACCCGCTCGAGCAGGGGAAGGGTCCGATCCTCCGCGAGCTCCAGGACCCGCTCGTTGAACGCGAGCCAACTCAGTTCCCGGTCAGCGAACCGGTCGGCGGGGAGATCCGGGCACGTTCCCGCCGCGGCCTCCGCGGTGAGGCCGGCGCGGTTCACCGGGGTCATTTCACTCGTGCTCACACCGTGCACTTTATAACGCTAGCCTTCTGCGCGCACTAGATTCCGCCAACGCTCCGGCGGGCTTCTCACGTGTATTGGACGTGCGTGATGGCGCGGGTGAATCCGTAGCGGGTGTAGGTCGCCAGCGCGGGGGCGTTATCCCCCTCGACGTAGAGATCCATCGTCGTCACCCCAACCGTGGCCATGTGGGCGAGCGCGTATTCGGTGAGGAACTTTCCTACCCCACGCCCCTGCGCCGTCGGGGAAACCCCAAGTACGTAGATCTCGGCCGTGTCCGCACCGGGTTCACGTTTCACCCACATGTATCCGAGCAGTTCCCCGCTGTCGCCGCGGGCGAGCCAGAACACCTGCGGGTCGAACCACGGTTGGGAGATCCGTTCCTGCAGATCGGCGTGGGTGAGCCGGCCCTGCTCGGGGTGGTCAGCGAACGCGGCGGCGTTGACGCTGAGCCAATCCGATGCGTCTGCCTCGGTGAACGTTGTCAGCGTCATCTCGGCAGGCACCTGCGGGAGCGTCGCGCTGGGGTCGAGGTCGGCGGTCATGTACACGAGCTCCCGGGTGGGGCTCAGCGAGCGGCTGCGGGCGAGCGCTCGCGCTCCAGCAAGATCCCCGTGGGCCCAGATGGCCGCTCGAGCGTCGCTCGCCTTCACCGCATCCAGGAGCGCCCCGCCGATGCCGTTTCGCCGGTATTGGGGATGCACCGCGAGTTCCGCGGAGTGGCGGTCGATCTGTCCGTAGGCGACGATCGCGCCGGGCTTCGTCAGCAGCAGGTGGGTGACCGAAGGGGAGGTGAGGTTGAACAGGGTCTGCTCACCGAATGCTTCGATCCCGTCGGCTTGGGCGACGAGGGCGGCGAACTCCCGCACCGGGCCCACATGATCGGGCGTGAACGAGGTGAAGTCGGGGGTCAATCGAGCCGTCCTGCCCGCCACATCCCTGCAGCCTTCTCGAACTCCTCCGCGCGAGTTTGCAGCACGGATGCGTGCCGGGTGAGTCGGCTCGCGCGTTGCCCCTCATGAGAGTCCGCCTCAAGCGCGGCGCCGGTGGTGAGCACTCGGCAGAACGCACCGGCGCGCTCTAAGGTGACGGCGAAGTCGCCTTGGAACACCCCGGAGAGAACGGCGTCGACTCCCGCGCGTACCTCCTCGGGGCCGGGGAGGTGGGCGAGCCCGGCGATGACTTCGTCGACCTGCGCGTTCTGGGAACCGAGCCGGAAGTGCACGGACATGAGTTCGCCATCTTCCTTCGTCCATTCCCGCAGGAGGTAGAGCCGCCAGAGGATGCCGGGCAGGGTAGTCGCCGGACTGTCCGCCCACATCCCGGCGACGATGTCGATGCCTTCGGTGTCCACGAGGGTGATGAGCCGCTTCACGAGCTCTGCGTTGTCGGAGTCCGCCCGGCCGCCGGAGACGATCGCCCCGGCGGTCATGTGGGCGACGTCGGAGCGGGTGGCGGGATCGACGTCACCGATGATGCGCTCGGCGCGTTCTTCGGTCAGCATTGCGGGCCTGCGAAAACGGGTCGTCACTAGAGTCCTTTCCCGGCCAGGTTCGGGGCGTGGCCGCCTCTACGATACGTGCCGGGCGGGCTATTCGCGAGTGAGGAACGCCACTGTCAGCCGAAGGGGAACCCTTCGCCCCGGTACGTGGCCACGGTCGCTTCGATCGTTCCGCTCTCGGCGCCGGCGGCGGCGCCGCGGACGAGGTGCACCCGGGCGAAGTGCTCCATGAGCTCCCCGGCTTTCGCGTGCCGGAACCACACGCGGTCCCCGATCCTGGGTTCCTCGCCGAGGTGGAATCGGAGGGGCGTCTGCACCTCGCCCGCCCCCTCGGTGCCCACGTAGCGGCCGGCGAGTGGGGCGGGAGCGCGGTCCGGCCCGGTGGGTCCGGAGG
>CAMXUZ010000023.1 GCA_947251855.1 uncultured Ruaniaceae bacterium | reverse complement strand
GTTGGATGGCCGAGCCCTGATAGGCGACGTTCACGGCGACGATGCGCCGGGTCTTGGGCTCGAGCTCCATGCGCATCTGCATCCCTTGCCGGGCGGGTACGCGCAGCGCACCAACATCGACCCGCTTGCCCAGTTCCGGTTGGTCCGCCAGATCCCACGGGCCCGAACCCTTGGAGGCTCGGTCCTCTTCCGCCGTCGGTGGGGCGTCGTGGGGCTCAGCACCCTCGGGCGCCGGCTCCTGCCGCTTGTTTCGACGCCGGAAAAAAATCACTGTTGCCTTCCCTTCGACCAACCCCCAGTGGATCCGAAGCCGCCTTCGCCCCGTGCACTGCCGGGCAGTTGCTCGACGTGTATGAATTCTGCGATCGCGACGGGCTGGATGACCAGCTGCGCGATGCGGTCAGCGCGGCGGACGGTATGGGAGTGGGTGTTGTCTGTGTTGAGCAGGACCACGTCAACCTCGCCTCGGTAGCCCGCGTCTATCGTACCGGGTGCGTTGAGAACTGTAATCCCCGCTCGTGCCGCAAGCCCTGAGCGCGGGTGGACGAACCCCGCGTAACCCGCCGGCAGCGCGATCGCCACTCCGGTCGCGACCTTCGCCCGCTCACCGGGGGGAATGACGACCTCCTCACGGGAGTACAGGTCAAGCCCGGCATCTCCGGGGTGCGCGTAGGTCGGCGCAGGTAACTCGGGGTCGAGCTGTTGGAGGAGGACGGCGACGGGTTCGTGGTCGGGCCCACGCAGCTGAGGTTCACACACAGCACCGATCTTAGAGCTAGTCGTGTCATCCTTGAGACATGGTAGTTGCCGACGAGTCCGCCACCCTGTTCTCTGAGCGGTTAACCCCCTCACTGACCACGTGGCTCCTCGCCCCCAGCGTGGGCGCGATCTTTTTCATCATGTTCCTGCCCGCCAACGTCACCGTCGCGATCGCCGCTGGCGTCGTTTCGGCTGCGCTCGCGGCGCTGTGGCTGTGGTCGCTGGCCGCGATCGTGGAACTCACCGCGACGCACCTGCGCGTGGGGCGCGCCGAGATCGAGATCGGTGCCCTCGGCGAGGCGACTGCCTGCTCCCCCGACGACGTGTCGTTCCACATGGGGCCCGGCTCGGACGCACGTTCCTTCGTGCTGACCCGGCCTTGGGTTCGTACCGGGATCTACATCGAGCAACAGGACCCTCGCGACCCCACCCCCTACTGGCTCTTCTCCTCCCGGCGTGGGGAGGAGTTCGTCCACGCGCTGAGGTCGCTACAAGAGGCCTGATGCGCGAAGAGACGCGTTGTTAGCGGCGCGTCTCTTCGCGCCCGGCAATACTGTTCACTCGCCGCGGTGAACGTGACTCAGACCGCGCACTCCGAGCACACGGGCAGGTCGTTCTCCGTATAGGCGAGCTGGCTGCGGTGGTGGACGAGGAAGCACTGCGAGCAGGTGAATTCGTCGGCCTGCCGGGGGATGACCCGAACGGAAAGTTCCTCGTTGGACAGGTCGGCGCCCGGCAGTTCGAAGTCTTCTGCCGCTTCTGCTTCGTCTTGGTCTACTACGTTCGAATTCTTCTCAACGCGACGAGCCTGAAGCTCCTCCAGTGAGTCCTCGCTCAGCTCGTCTTCTGTCTTGCGCGGTGCGTCGTAATCGGTCGCCATGGTGGCTAGCGCTCCAAATCGGGACGGTTAGGGGGGTACGCCCTTACAAACAACTCATGAACAGATTTGTTCCAGGTCGCGATCGGATTCTGCAACATTCATCGACTTTATGCATCCTCGAACCCCCAACTGTGATCGGTTTCGCATTTTCATCGCACTTTTTGGGTGGATTTCTCCGCCACACCGGGGTGTGTCCTGGCACTTGCGCTATGAGGGTGAGATGCTCGGTCAGAAGGCAAGGAGGGAACACCCGAATATGGTCGAGCTCGAACTTGTGGGAATCCACGACGACGGCGAGCATCTCGTGTTTAAAGATGCCACCAATCAGCGTTATCAACTTGCCATCACCGAAGCCCTCCGGGCGGCTGTCAGGCGTGATCGGCCACAGTTGGAACAACTGCGTTCCGCAACGATCCGCCCCCGGGACATTCAGGCGCTCATCCGGGCCGGTGCTTCCGCGCAGGAGGTGGCGGAGCAGGCGAACGTCTCCGTTGACCAGGTCCGCCGGTACGAGGGGCCCGTGCTCGCCGAGCGTGAATTCGCCGCCGAACGGGCCCGGTCGCTTCGGACCGGGCGCGGTGAGGACGCCCCCACCCTCGGTGATCTCGTCGTGGACCGGCTCGCCGCCCGCAACGTCACCGACGTAAGCTGGGACGCCTACCGACCCGAGAACGCGCCGTGGCACGTGACCGCCCGGTACCAGGCGGGCCAGCAGGAGTTCCTCGCCTCGTGGGAGGTCAACCTCACCTCCGGCACCTTTGAGGCGCTCGACGACGAGGCGCGGTGGCTCTCGGAGATCGACCTCGCGGACTCCCCCTACCGCCACCTCACGCCGGTGGAGGACCGGTTCTACGACGTGGAGTCCGACGG
This sequence comes from uncultured Ruaniaceae bacterium, assembly GCA_947251855.1. The sequence goes on along the minus strand of CAMXUZ010000023.1, from coordinate 1,577 downwards.
CGGGATCCCCGCCGACACCGGCGATCCGGAAACGGCTGATGCGACCGATTCGATTCTTGCCGAGCTCGACGCGGCCCGCGGGGTGCGCCAACCCCTCGAAGCGGACGCGCACACGGAGCCCACGCTGTGGGACGATGAACCACCGGCCGCGCATCCGCCGCTGTCCCGGCCGCATGAGGCAACCGACGCGACGGTGCTGAAACTTCCGGAGTCCGCGAAAGAGCCCGAGGATGCCGAGCCCGCGAAGGAACCCGAGTCTTCCCCTGCTCAGCAGCGTAAACGCAGCCGGCGCGGGCGCACCTCCGTGCCGAGTTGGGACGAGATTGTCTTCGGCGCGAAGAACGACTGACCTGCGGGCAGCGCCGCTGCTGGTATAAACATCTACCGTGGCCAAACTCTATTTCCGATACGGAGCAATGAACTCCGGTAAGTCGACCGCGTTGCTCCAGGCGGCCTTCAACTATGAAGAGCGGGGCCAGCAGGTCCTCCTGGCGAAGCCCGCCACCGACACCAAGGGCAGCACGAGCATCGTCTCCCGGTTGGGTGTCGAACGCGATTCTGATTTCCAAATCACCTCCGAGGACTCGATCCGGGAGGCCTTCCACGCCGCGCGGGGCCATGCGCAGATCGCCTGCCTGTTGGTCGATGAAGCCCAATTCCTCACCCGCGAGCAGGTCGACGACCTCCTGCGGATCGCCGTCCTCGATGATGTTCCGGTGATGACCTACGGGATCCGAACCGATTTTCGGACCAAGGCGTTTCCCGGATCGGCCCGCCTCCTGGAGCTCGCCCACACCCTGGAGGAGCTCAAAACCATCTGCCGGTGTGGGCGCAAGGCGATGTTCAACGGCAGGCGGGTCGGGGGCCGGTATATCTTCGAGGGCGATCAGGTTGCCATCGACGGGGACTGTGTAGAGTACGAGTCCCTGTGCGGAGCGTGCTATCTCGCGGAATCTCGCGGCCTGCTCGGCCCGCCACTCGCCTCAGCTCGTTAACAGCGACAGGATCGGAACGGCCCGTTCCCACTCCGTTACCGAACCGTGCAGCCCGGGCAGGGCGAACATCCCCTCGCTCACCCGGGATCGGTCCGCGATGGAGAGGTCGCCGAGGAGCGCGACGATGACATCGCCCACGACATCTGCGACGTCGGGGCGCACAGGTCCGAACAGCCCCGCGTTGAACGCCTCCGCCCGCGAGTAGATGCGCGCCCGTTCACCGAGGAAGTCTTCCCACCGCCGGGCGACCTCGTCGGGCTCGCGGGTGAACAGGTGCAGAAAGCGGTTCTCCCCGGCAACGAGGTCGAGCCCGCGGGAAAGTTCGGCGTGGGCGTTGACGTCTATCCTCGCCGGGCCGCCGAAGGTGTTCGAGGCGCCCTGCGGCACGTCGACCATGCCATGGTCGGCGGTGAGGAGAACGAGCGTGCCCGGGGGCAGCAGCGACACGAGCCGGGCGATCTCGCCGTCGAGGTGCTCGAGTTCCCGGTCCCACTCGGGGGTCTGCCACCCGTGCAGGTGCCCGACGGCGTCGATTTCCGCCCAGTACAGGTACGCGACCTTCGTGTCCGTGTGCTGCAGGAG
>CAMXUZ010000022.1 GCA_947251855.1 uncultured Ruaniaceae bacterium | reverse complement strand
ACGCCCATGTCGGAAGTGCTGCAGTTGCAGCGCGCATCCTTCCACCGCGACGGTCCCCCCTCGGCGGCCGTGCGCCGTGATCGGATCGACCGGTTCACCCACGCGGTGGTATCGAACACCGATGAGCTCGTGGAGGCGATCTCGGCGGACTTCGGCACGCGGCCCGCGGTCACCACGCTCGTCACCGACATCGTCACCCTCGCCCAGGAAGCGGAGATGCTCCGCGCGAGCGTGGCGAAGTGGATGAAGCCGACCTACCCGGCCGGAAAGATCGGCGGCACCCTCCTGCGCGCCGCCGGCCTCCGCTCCCGAGTCATCCCCAGCCCCAAGGGGGTCGTCGGGGTGATGGGGATCTGGAACTTCCCGATCAACCTCACCGCGATCCCCGCGCTCACCGCGCTCGCGGCGGGGAACCGGGTGATGATCAAGCTCCCCGAGAAGCTCCCCGCCACCTCCGAACTCCTCGCCAACGCGTGGCACGACGTGTTCGACGTCGAGGAGGTCGCCGCCGTCACCGGGGGCACCGAAACCTCGATCGCCTTCTCCGAGCTCGATCTCGACCACCTGTTCTTCACTGGATCGGCGGACGTCGGCTCGAAAGTCATGGCCTCGGCGGCGAAGAACCTCACGCCGGTCACCCTCGAACTCGGGGGCAAGAACCCGGTGGTGATCTCCGAGAAGGTCGCAAATGACCGCGGCAAACTCCGCCGCGCCGCCCAGCGGGTCGCCGCCTCGCGCATCATCAACGCGGGCCAGGTCTGCCTCAACCCCGATGAGGCTTACGTTCCGAACTCGATGATGCGCCTGTTCGTGCAGGAGATCTTTAACGCGTGGGGCGAAACCATCCCCGACCTCATCGCGACGAGCGAATACACCTCCCTCATCGACGACGACGCCTACGAACGGGTCACCGCCCTCGTGGAGGACGCCGCCTCCCGCGGTGCGCAGGTCGTGCACGCGTTCAACACCGACGAGAACGGCGTCGAAGCACTCAAACGCGACCGGCTGTTCCCGCCCACCGTCGTCATCGGCGTCACCGACGACATGCGGATCGCCCGCGAAGAGGTGTTCGGCCCCGTGCTCGCGGTGTACGGGTATGAGAACTATGGCGAGGTCGTCGAGAAGCTGGGCGCTCGCCCCTCACCGCTCGTCGCCACGTGGTATGGGAAGCACGACGCCGATTTCGAGGATTTCGTTGCCCGCACCCGCTCCGGGGGCGTCGCGCGCAATGACTGGGGGCTCACCAACGCGGTCCCGTTCGCGCCGTTCGGCGGCGTGGGCGCCTCGGGGCTCGGCACGTACCACGGCAAGTATGGCTTCGAGGAGTTCTCCCACCTGCGTAACGTCACCGAATCGAGCCTGCCGTTCTCGCTCACCGAGCTCGTGAGCCCGCCGGGAGCCGGCATCGACTGGGCGAAGGGGATGCGCAGTTACGCGGGGATGCTCGCCCGGCGCCTGCGTAAATGAGCGACGCTGACGCCTATCCAACAGGTGAGCCGCAGCCTCATCTGCGGGGAGTCCAAGAGCTTGGTCGACAGCGCCAGGAAGCATGCTGTAACTCGAACATTGTTCGACTACTTAACGCCCAGGGAGCTGCACCGAAGTTCTTCGGGGAGCTGGCCTGTTTCGCCGCTGGGAGTCGAGGCCGTCAACGATGAAGCAAGGTTTGATCGGTCGAACGATCTGCAGTCCGGGAACTGTAACGGAGTTACTGAGCCAGCCGCGCCGCTCCGCGAAAGGTCTCGGGTCAGGGACGGCAGGATCACAGAATAACTTCCGGCGCACGCAAGGAACCGATCGAGCAAGAGGGTAGAGTTTTGAGCGTGGTCATCGACTTTCCTCACGAAATTGAGGCGCTGCGGCACACGCACGCCTCCATCGCTGCCGTCACCCATCCCGAGGAGCTCAAAGCACGCATCGCGGAGCTGTCCGAGCAGGCCTCGGCCCCCGACCTGTGGGACGACCCGGACAGCGCGCAGGAGATCACGAGCGAGCTCTCGCAGACGCAGGCGGAGCTCAAGCGCCTCACCGACCTCGAGGAGTCGATCAACGACCTGGAGACCCTCGTGGAGATGGCCGAGGAGGAGGACGACGCCGATACCCTCGATGAGGCGAAGAGCGAACTCGGGCGGATCGGCGAGCAGCTCTCCGAACTCGAGATCCGCACCCTGCTCTCGGGGGAATTCGACCAGCGCGATGCCGTCGTGACGACCCGCGCGGGCGCGGGCGGGATCGACGCCGCGGACTTCGCCGAGATGCTCATGCGGATGTACCTGCGCTGGGCGGAGCGCCAGGGCTATCCGACCAAGGTCCTCGACACCTCCTACGCCGAGGAAGCGGGCCTGAAGTCGGTGACCTTCGAAGTGAAGGCCCCCTACGCGTACGGGACCCTCTCGGTCGAGGGCGGCACCCACCGGCTCGTGCGGATCTCACCGTTCGACAACCAGGGGCGGCGCCACACCTCCTTCGCCGCGGTAGAAGTGGTTCCCCTCATCGAGAAGACCGACCACATCGAGATCCCCGAGGCGGAGATCAAGGTCGACGTGTTCCGCTCCTCGGGCCCCGGCGGGCAGAGCGTGAACACCACCGACTCCGCGGTGCGCATGACCCACATCCCCACCGGCATCGTCGTGTCGATGCAGGACGAAAAATCGCAGATCCAGAACCGCGCCGCCGCGCTGCGGGTGCTGCAATCCCGGCTGCTCCTGCTGCGCCAACAGGAGGAGGACGCGCAGAAGAAGGAACTCGCGGGCGACATCAAGGCCTCCTGGGGCGATCAGATCCGCTCGTACGTCATGCAGCCCTATCAGATGGTAAAAGACCTGCGCACCGAGTACGAGTCGGGCAACACGTCCGCGATCCTCGACGGCGACATCGACGGTTTCATCGAGGCCGGCATCCGCTGGCGTAAAGAAGGCGGCGAATAGCGCGCCGCCGAGCCCGCGAACCTGGCGAGGTTGGCGTAGTTGGCGCATATCAGGTGCATGACTAGATAGCCGGTGAAGTCACCTACGTCATGCGGGGCAGAAATAGATCTCGCGCCGCTGCGATCGTTCCGCTTGGGCTCGTTGAGGAGTACATCGAACTGGTCGATGAGCAGGATGCCCGGATTGCTGACGAGCGACTGCGCGAGATTGCCGAGGGCGAGGTCGAACCTGTGCCCGCTGAGGAAGTCTTGAGGTCCCTCAAAGGATAATCGGTGAATTGTCGCATCCTGTTCGACCGCGGGCGGAGAAGGAACTGGGCAAGCTCGACCGACGAGCGGCGAGGCGGGTCGAGCAAGCCATTCACGGTCTCGAAGACGAACCTCGCCCTCAGAGCGCCCGTCCGTTAGTTGGTCACGAGCACTTGTGGCGGCTTCGAGTGGGCGACTACCGCGTCATCTATTCCATAAAGAATCAGGAACTGTGCATTTTGGTCGTCCGGATCTCCCATCGGAGCGGCGCGGATCGAGGATTGCGATAGCGCTCGCCGATTGAAAAGCCCTGGGCGCAGAAATGCAAGCCCTGTTCCCCGTCACCTGTGCTGACTTAACGTGACTGCACAGTCAAAGGTCAGGGACCAGCAAGGTCAGCGACAGTGTACGGAGGGCACCATGAGTATGGGAAGGTTCGTCTTGAGGGCAACGGTCGGGGGCCTGTTCATCGGCCACGGACTGCAGAAACTCAAAGGCTGGTTCGGCGGCCCCGGGCCGGAGGGCACGGAGGAGATGATGAAGTCGCTGAAACTGCACCCGCCCAAGACCCAAGCGCTCGCCGCGGGCGTGACGGAGACCGCCGCGGGGGCGATGCTCGCCACGGGGACGCTCACGCCGCTTGCGTCGGCGGGCGTCATCGGGGTGATGATGACGGCGATCCGCAAGGTGCATGCCCCGAACGGGGTGTGGAACGCCAACGGCGGGTGGGAATTCAACGCCGTCATGATCGCTACCGCCCTCGCGCTCGCGGAGAATCCCGGGAAGTGTTCGATCGACCGGCGGATCCGGGGCCGGAAGTGGGGCACGACGTGGGCCATCGCCGCCCTCATCGCGGGCAACCTCGCCTCGATGGCCACGATCTCCTATGGAGAAAAGCAGGCGGAGAACCACTAGCGCCGTTCTTCTGCTCCGCCCGCTCCTCGCGTTGTATCCTCAGAACTGGAACCCACGGGGGTGAAATCGCAACTATCCAGGGAGCGGCGTGAGCGAAACGGACCCAGAGAAGGATCGGGAACACAGCGGGCCGGCGGTCTCTCCGCGGACGCAGAACGGCGATTCCCCGCGGCCCCGCCCGTGGCGCACCGAGGGACTGCCGGAGGATCACGGCAACAAACCGCCCCGGCCCCGCTGGTGGCTCGCGGCGATCTGGTTCGTGCTCGGCTACTTCGTGCTGTTCGGGATCGTCTCCGTGCAGGACTCGATGGGGGCACCGGTCGCGGTCTCCTACACCGAGTTCGCCGACCAGGTCCAGGCGAACAACATCGCCGAAGTGTTCTCCAAGGGGGACACGATCGAAGGGGAGCTCAAGAAGCCTGCCGCCGACCCGGAATCCTCCGATTCGACCTACCAACGCTTCACCACCGAGCGGCCCACCTTCGCCCAGGACGACCTGCTCGCCGAACTCCTCAGCAACGACGTCACCGTCCGCGCGACCCCGCTCGTGACCGAACGCGGATTCCTCGCCAACCTCCTCATCTCCTTCGGGCCGATCCTCCTGCTCGTCGGGCTGTACGCGTGGATGATCCGCCGTGCCCGCAAATCCGGCGGTGGAATGTTCGGCGGGATGGGCGGGGGCAAGAAGCAGAAACCCGTGAGCGCCGATGAGATCCGGGTGAACTTCGACGACGTCGCCGGGATCGATGAGGTCAAGGCGGAGATCTACGAGGTCGTCGACTTCCTGAGGAACCCCGAGAAATACCAGGCGCTGGGCGCGAAGGTCCCCAAAGGCGTGCTGCTCTCCGGGGCGCCCGGCACCGGGAAGACCCTGCTCGCGCGCGCGACCGCGGGGGAGGCGGGTGTACCGTTCTTCTCCGCGAGCGGCTCGGAGTTCATCGAAATGATCGTCGGGGTCGGGGCGAGCCGGGTCCGGGAACTCTTCGAAGAGGCCCGCAAGGTCGCGCCCGCGATCATCTTCATCGACGAGATCGACACGATCGGGCGGGCCCGCGGCGGCGCCCGGTCGGTCGGCGGGCACGACGAACGCGAGCAGACCCTCAACCAGATCCTCACCGAGATGGACGGCTTCACCGGTTCCGAAGGGGTCGTGGTGCTCGCCGCGACGAACCGCCCCGACATCCTCGACCCCGCCCTCACCCGGCCCGGCCGCTTCGACCGCAACGTCCACGTCAACGCCCCCGACCAGCCCGGGCGGGAAGCGATCCTCAAGGTCCACACCCGCTCCGTGCCCCTGGCCCCGGACGCCGATCTCGAGCAGGTCTCCCGGGTCACCCCGGGAATGACGGGGGCCGAACTCGCGAACCTCGTCAACGAAGCGGCGATGCTCGCCGCCCAGCGCGGGCTCACCCACGTCGGCGCCGCGGAGTTCAGCGACGCGCTGGAGAAGATCCTGCTCGGCACCGAACGCCACATCGTCATGCCCGAAGACGAGCGCCGCCGCACCGCCTACCACGAGGCGGGGCACGCGCTGCTCGGCATGCTCGCCCCCGGCGCGGACCCGGTGCGCC
>CAMXUZ010000021.1 GCA_947251855.1 uncultured Ruaniaceae bacterium | reverse complement strand
GCTGAGCATTTTCGCGGCCTCGGCCAGGCCCACCTCGGCAACGGGTTCACGCCACAGGCCGATCGCCTGCATCCCGGCGTCCGCCGTCACCGACAGCGCGGTGGGCAGGTCCGCGTACTTGATCGTCGCCTGGTTGAGCGAGAGGCGAGCATCGGCGCTCATCGGACCACCTCGATCCCGCTCGTACGCAACAGCGTGTGCCAGCGCTCGGTGGCGAGGTCGGGGTTGATCAGCGCCCCGGCGTTGTTCGCCAGTTCCACGATCGTCGACAGGTGCGGCAGGCTCCGCGCGGAGTGCAGGCCCCCGACCATCGAGAACCCGGGTTGGAACCCGTTCAGCCAGGCCATGAAGAACACCCCTGTCTTGTAGTAGAAGGTCGGGCGGGCGAAGATCTGCCGGCTGAGTTCCTCGGTGGGGCGCAGGATCCGCTCGTACTCGCCCGGCTCACCCGCATCCAGGGCCTGCAGCGCGGCCGAGGCGGGGGCGACGAGGGCGGCGAAGGCCCCGAGCAGCGCATCGGAGTGGCCCTGGAACACCGGGAGCGTTTCCCCGTCCTTTCCGGCGTGGTTGACGCCGTCGACGCCCACGAGGGCCTCCCCGCCGATGAGGTCGACGTAGTTGTAGTCGTCTCCGGTGAGCATCCGCACGCCCTCGGGGAGGCGGGCGCGGACGGCGAGTTCGGATTCGGCGTCGAGCAGGCTCATCTTCACGCCCGCCACCTTGCCGGGGTTGGCGGAGATGATCTCGATGAGGGTGTCGGCGGCGACCCGCCAGTCCTCGGATCCGAAATAGCCCTGCAGTTGCGGGTCGAAGGCGGTGCCGAGCCAGTGGAGCACGACCGGGGTCTGCACGGCGGCAAGGACCCGGTTGTACACCTCGCGGTAGTCCGCGGCGCTCGTGGCGGCCCGGGCGAGGTGGCGCGAGCTCATGATGACCGGCCCCGCGCCCTGTTCCTCGGTGAATTCCAGTTGCTCGAGGTAGGCGTCCCCCACCTGGCTGAGGCTGATGGACTCCTCCTCCACGTGGTCGGTGTTGACGCCGACGACGAGCGAACCGTTCTCTTCCCGGGCGACCTGCGCGGAACGGGAGATGAGCTCCCGGGTGGCGGCGGCGTCGAGCCCCATGTTCCGCTGCGCGGTGTCCATCGCGTCGGCGACGCCGAGCCCATAGGAGTAGGCGTGGCGGCGGAAGGCGAGGGTCGCGTCCCAGTCGATCTCGGCGGGCTGGCCGGGGGTGTTGTCCCCCCACGGGTGGGGCACGACGTGCGCGGCCGCATACGCGACCCGGGAGGTGAGCCCCCGCGCGGGCGGGGTGTAGTTCGGGGCGGGGCGCAGCTCGGCGGTGGAGGTCTCGCCCCGTTCGTTGATGAGGGTGAACACGTGTTCCTCCTACTTTCCTAGGTCGTCCAGCACGATCTTCTTACCGTCGCGGGAGGATTCCAGCCCCGCTTCGGCCAGTTGCACCCCGCGGGCGCCGGCGAGCATGTCGAAGGGGTAGGGTTCGCCGGTGTGGTAGGCGGTGAGGAATTCCTGCCACTGCTGGCGGAACCCGTTGAGGAACACGTCGTTCGTCGGCACCTCGAGCCAGTCGGCGTCGTAGTCGTGGGCGTCGGGCACGTCGGGGTTCCACACCGGCTTCGGGGTGGCGTTGCGGGGCTGGACCTTCGCGCCGAACAGGCCCACGACGGCCGAGCCGAGGGTGCCGTCGACGTGGAACTCCACGAGCTCGTCGCGGTTGACCCGGGTGGTCCAGGAGGAGTTGATCTGGGCGATGATGCCGCTGTCGAGTTCGAAGATGCCGTAGGCGGCGTCGTCGACGGTGGCGGTGTAGGGCTCGTCGGCCTCGTCCCACCGGGTGGGGATGTGGGTGGAGGCGTGGGCGTAGACGGAGTTCACCTTGCCGAACAGGTTCTCCAGCAGGTAGTTCCAGTGGGGGAACATGTCCACGATGATCCCGCCGCCGTCCTCGCTGCGGTAGTTCCAAGAGGGGCGCTGGGCGGGCTGCCAGTCCCCCTCGAACACCCAGTAGCCGAACTCGCCGCGGACCGAGAGGATCTCGCCGAAGAAGCCGGAGTCGATGAGGCGGCGGAGTTTGAGCAGGCCCGGGAGGTAGAGCTTGTCGTGCACGACCCCGGTCTTGATGCCGGCCTCGTCCGCGAGCTTCGCGAGCTCGACGGCCTCGGCGGTCGTCTCCGCGGTGGGTTTCTCGGTGTAGATCGCCTTACCCGCGGCGATCGCCTTGCGCAGGGCGGCCACGCGCGCCTTCGTCACGAGGAAGTCGCCGTAGATCTCCCAGGTGGGATCGGCGAGCGCCGCATCGAGGTCGGTGGTGTAGTCGGGGATGTCGTGGGCTTTGGCGATCTCGGCGAGCTTGTGTTCGCTGCGGCCCACGAGCAGCGGGCGAACGGTGATCTTCGTGCCGTCGGGAAGCGTGAAGCCGCCCTCGTCCCGGATCGCGAGGATCGAGCGCATGAGGTGTTGGCGGTAGCCCATCCGGCCCGATACGCCGTTCATGATGATCCCGATTTCCCGGGTGGTAGGTGCGTGAGACATTGAAACCCTTTCTCTGTGGC
>CAMXUZ010000020.1 GCA_947251855.1 uncultured Ruaniaceae bacterium | reverse complement strand
GATCGGACCCACACCGGGGACGATTGGGTGCATGCGAGCTGCGATAGCGAGGCGTCGATAGGCGTACTCGCCTGCGAAGAACCGACCCCGCTGAAAGAAGCGAACGAGGACGACGAGGACGAGGGGGGAGAAGAATCGGAGTCCCCCACGCAATCGCCGGACGAGACGCCGTCGGAAACTCCAGAAATATCCCCGTCTTCACCTTCGACGTCAGACCCATCCTCGACCTCATCGGAGGAGCCGGCGGAGACCTGAAGAGGTAAGTTGCGGAAGGGTGGAAGAATAGAACCGTGAGTGAAGAATCCCCCGCAGCAAGGGCTGAACGACTAGCCCGAGAGATCCGCGCCCACCAGTTCGCCTACTACATCGGCCAACCCACGATCCCGGACGCGGATTTCGACGCGATGCTGGGCGAGCTCACTGATCTGGAAGAGGTTCACCCGGACCTGCGCACACCCGACTCGCCAACGCAGCAGGTAGGCGGTGCGTTCACTACCGACTTCGAAACCGTCGACCATATCCAGCCGATGCTCTCGCTGGATAACGTGTTCAACCTCGAGGGACTGCGCGCATGGCACGAGCGGGTACGCAAGGAGATCTCGGGCGAGATCCCGCTGCTCGGGGAACTCAAGGTTGACGGCCTGGCCGTCTCGCTCGTCTACGAGAACGGCGTCCTCACGCGCGCGCTCACCCGCGGGGACGGCACGACCGGTGAAGACGTCACCTACAACGTACGCACTATCGCAACGGTTCCGATCCAGCTCCAGGGCTCGGGCCATCCCCAGGTATTGGAAATCCGCGCAGAAGCGTTCTATCCTGTCGACGCGTTCGAGGAGTTCAACGCCCAACTGCGCGAAGAAGGGAAACAAACCTTCGCGAACCCACGGAACACGGCGGCCGGTTCGCTGCGCCAGAAGGACCCCCGGATCACTGCTCAGCGAAAGTTGCGGCTATACGCGCACGGCTTCGGAGCGATCGTGTGGGAAGGCGGGCCGCAACTTCGCCGTCAGAGCGAAGAGTACGACTACCTTCGCGAGTGGGGCGTGCCGGTATCGCCCCACAACGAGGTGTTCCACGATATCGACGCGATCATCGCCCACATCGCCGAGGTGGAGGAGAGCCGGCACGATTACGAACACGAGATCGACGGGTTCGTCATCAAGGTCGACGACGTGTCCTCCCAGCGGCAGTTGGGCACCACCTCCCGGGCGCCGCGCTGGGCGATCGCCTACAAGTACCCCCCGGAAGAGGTGACGACGAAGCTCCTCGACATTCGGGTCAATGTGGGCCGCACCGGCCGGGTGACGCCATACGGGGTGATGGAGCCCGTCCTGGTCGCCGGCTCCACCGTGGAAATGGCCACCCTGCACAACGCCAACGAGGTCCGCCGCAAGGGCGTGCGCATCGGGGACACGGTGATCATCCGTAAGGCCGGCGACGTCATCCCCGAGATCCTCGGCCCGGTCGAGGCGGAGCGAACCGGTGATGAACATGAGTTCCTCATGCCCACGACGTGCCCGGCCTGCGGCACGCCGCTCGCCCCGGCGAAGGAGGGCGACGTCGATATCCGGTGCCCCAACCAGCGTTCGTGCCCCGCGCAGCTCCGGGAGCGGGTATTCGCCCTCGCCTCCCGTTCCGGCCTCGACATCGACGCGCTCGGGTGGGAGGCGGCGATCGCGCTCACGGATCCCGAGCACGGGCGCCCCGATTCGGCGGAGGGGGAGTACCAGACTCCGGTGCTCGTCGACGAGGGGGACTTGTTCGACCTCACGCTCGAGGACCTCGAGGGCGTGAAGGTGTGGCGAGAGAAGCGGGTCAAGGGGGAGCTCACGGGGGAGTGGGAGCAGATCTCGTACTTCTTCACCCAGGGCGGGGCGCCCCGAAAAACTACGACCAACCTCATCGAGGAGCTCCAGAAGGCGAAAGCCCAGCCATTGTGGCGGATTCTCGTGGCGCTCTCGATCCGGCACGTCGGGCCGACGGCCGCGCGGGCGCTGGCGGGCCATTTCTACTCCCTGGATAAGATCGCCGCTGCCTCCACGGAGGAACTGGCCGATGTCAGCGGAGTCGGCCCGACGATCGCGGCGGCGATCACCGAATGGTTCGCCGAGGAATGGCACCGCGGGATCATCGAGAAATGGCGCGCGGCCGGGGTCCGGATGGCGGACGACATCGACGAGACGATCCCGCGCACGCTCGAGGGACTCACCATCGTCGTGACCGGCTCGCTCGAAGATTTCACACGCGATGGTGCGAAAGAAGCGATCATCACCCGCGGAGGCAAAGCGACGGGATCAGTATCGAAGAAGACCGACTTCGTCGTCGTCGGGCCCGGAGCTGGTTCGAAGGAGGACCGGGCTCGCGAACTTGGCCGCCCCATCCTCGACGAAGAGGGTTTCCATCGCCTGCTCGACGGCGGACCGGAGGCGGTTGCCGATCTCGCCGGAGAGGAAAGCGAGCCGGGATGATCGACCTCAACGCCGATCTCGGGGAGGGGATGAGCAGCGATGACGACCTGCTCGGAATCGTCACGAGCGTCAACGTCGCCTGCGGCGGCCATGCGGGCGACCGCGCCACGATGCAGCGCACCGTCGCGCGGGCCCATTCCCGCCGCGTCGCCATCGGAGCGCACCCGAGCTATCCCGATCGGGAGGAGTTCGGCCGGCGCAGAATGACCATCCCGAGCGCGGCGTTGCGGGAATCGCTCAGTGAACAAATCGCCGCGCTGGCGGCGGTCGCCGGCGAAGAGGGCACGCAGGTGCGGTATCTCAAACCGCACGGGGCGCTGTACCACGCGGTGTTGGACGACGACGAACACGCCGGCGCGCTCGTGGCCGCCGCCGCGGAGCACTCCCTGCCGCTGCTCCTCGCCCC
>CAMXUZ010000019.1 GCA_947251855.1 uncultured Ruaniaceae bacterium | reverse complement strand
GTGACCATCTTCTCGCGGGACCAGGTGTGCCCGGCATCGAGGGGCATCTGCTCGCTTAACCGCATCTCGCCGTCGTCCGAGGGGGCGGAGTTCACCAGGTCAACGAGTTCGTCCTCGTTCACCCCGCGCATCGCTACGGCGTTGAACTTCAGCGGGCGAAAACCCGCTTCGACCGCTGCATCGATCCCGGCGAACGTGTCCTTCATCCGGTCCCTGCGGGTGAGGGAGGAGAAGGTGTCGGACTTCAAGGTGTCCAGGGAGATGTTCACCCGCGCGAGTCCAGCCTCTTTCAGCGCCGGGGCGAGTTTAGGCAGGCGTAGGGCGTTGGTCGTCATGGAGATCTCCAGCGGCCCGTCCTCACCTTCGACGGCTGCCAGGCGGCGGACCACCTCCACCGCGTCGGGGCGAAGCAAGGGTTCCCCGCCGGTGAGGCGGACCTCCACGATCCCGAGGGCCGCCGCCACCTCGGCGGTGCGAACGAGTTCGTCGGTGGTGAGGATGTTTGCCCGCGCCATCCATTCCACGCCTTCGGCGGGCATGCAGTAGGTACAGCGGAGATTGCACACGTCGGTGAGGGAGATCCGAAGGTCTCGGTGGACGCGTTCGTAGGAATCGATGAGCGGCTTTCGAAGGGATGGGGAAACGTTGATACTCATGCTGCTCCTACCCAGGTGTAGCTTCCGTCGGCGAGTACCTGCTTTTTCCAGACGGGTATTCGCGCTTTGATTTCTTCGACCAGCAACCGGCTCGCCTCGAAGGCTTCCGCACGGTGTGCCGATCCGGCAGTGACGACGACGGCGGTGTCGCCAATGTGCAGCGTTCCGATCCGGTGAGTGGCGGCGAGGCGAACCTGGGGATACTTCGCCTGCACCTCGCTCACGATCCTCGTAATGACTTCGCCGGCGCTGGGGTGCGCGCTGTAGACGAGCTCGACCACCTCGCCGTCGGCGTCCGGGCTGTGATTCCGCACCGTGCCGATGAACGTTGCGATCCCCCCGACATCGGGGGCGCTGACGGCGGCGATATGGGCGGCCACGTCTAATGGCTCCTCGCTCACTCCCGCGAGTTGTGCGTCGAGCAGGTCACTCATGGTTGCCCCCCACCAGTTGGTCGAGAATGTGGTCGAGCATGGGCGTGAGCACCGCCATCCCGTCGCGAACGCCGCCAGGAGATCCGGGCAGGTTGCACACGAAGCTCTCCCCGATGGTGCCGGCGCGCCCACGGCTCAACACGGCGGTGGGGAGCGCCTGCGCGCCCTTGGCGCGGATCGCTTCCGGGATACCGGGCAGTTCGCGTTCGAGAACCTTCGCTGTGCCTTCCGGAGTGAGGTCGAGCGGAGTGACGCCCGTGCCGCCGGTGGTGATGATGACCCGCGCGCCGGAGCGAGCCGCCCGAGTGAGTGCGTCAGCAACCCGGTCGGTTCCGTCGTGAATAACCTCCGTGGAGACGTCGTAGCCGAGGTTGGAGAGCTCTTGCACGGCAATCGGCCCCGACACGTCTGCAGCGGTGCCGGAAGCGGCGCGGTTGGACACCGTGATGACGGTGGCCCGAACCTGTTGCGAAGTCATGCCTCTAGGGTAAGCCTTTCGCCCTGATCTGTGTTGTGGACATCATCTCGGCCGGGCGACGCCGCGACCTATCGCGTCACGCTGCTGCGGTCCACACCCGTTCACCGCTCCACAGCCGGCCGTGCGTGCGGCCCGCATTACTCGATTCGGTTCCTACTGTTATGAGCGAAAGGAGTGGTCATGGTTCAGTTCAATGTAGATAGCGCCCAGGTGGCGCACGGTGCGTTGGCCGCGCGGCGGCACGGGGAAGCGATCCGTGGGGAGGTGCAGGCGATGACGGCGCTCCTCACTCAAATGGAAGGGACCTGGCGGGGCGGGGCGGCAACCGCCTTTCAATCTGCTCTCGGGCAGTGGCGGGTGACCCAGCAACAGGTGGAATCGGCGTTGGAGTCGCTCGCGACCGCGTTAGACGCTGCCGCCCGCCAATACGCGGACGTCGAGAGCGTCAACATGCGCATGTTCGGGTGAGTGCGGTTTGGGTGAACATAGACTGGCGCTGTGGCGCTATTTATTGATCCCCCGCGGTGGCCGGCTCATGGAACAGTCTTCTCCCACCTGATCTCTGATGCGTCGCTGGATGAACTCCATGCCTTCGCTGCACGGATCGGTATCCACCGCCGGGCGTTCGACGAGGATCACTACGATATTCCGACAGAACTGTACGATCAAGCGATCAAGGCGGGCGCGGTGCCTGTAAACGGCGTCGAGTTGGTGCGTCGGTTGCGGAGAAGTGGACTCCGGATACCTGCACGAGAGCGCCCCGAAAAGATCTTGCCATTGCTCCTCGGGAAGTGGGCGGAGACCTGGTCTCAGAATGTCACGCTTGGCGAGGAGCTACTTAAGCGGTGGAGTGAGCCGCATCGGCGATATCACACAGTTGTGCATCTCCTAGAGTGTTTGGACGCTATTGAATTTCTCTCTGAGAAAGAACTCGGACATTCGCCGCCCAGGGAGGTACTCCTCGCGGTGTGGTTCCATGACGCCGTGTATGAAGGCGTAGCAGGCGATGACGAAATGAACTCCGCCGCGCTCGCTCGAGAATCGATCGGAGGAGAACTTGGAGAGGAGGTAGCGCGTCTTGTTTTGCTCACCCGCGATCATATGACCTCGCCGGGGGATGTATCCGGCGAGCTTGTCACGGACGCGGACCTTTCTGTTCTCGCTGCGTCTGCCCCGAGATATCAAAGGTACCTACATCAGGTGCGGGAGGAGTACAGCCACGTCTCCGCGGAAGAGTGGCGCGTTGGCAGGCTCGCAGTGCTCCGGTCCTTCTTAGACCGTCCAAGCCTTTACAAGTCTCGTGCGGCACGTCAGCAATGGCTGGGGCGGGCGAAGGTGAATCTCGGGTGGGAATCCGACCTCCTCGCTCATGCGAGTCTCAAAAGGTGAGAGAATGCCGATACGTAGACAGGCGTATATGCGGGCGGGGCGTTGTGCCCGAATCGTCTCTGCTAGGGCGTCTTTTCCTGCCGCATGGTCGGCTCAGTTCTCAACGAGGCGCATGGGGCGCGTACGTGGAACGGGCAGCCTGCCAGATCCCGACTGTTTCCCCGTAATGGTGCGGAAGGGCGGATGTCTTCCGACGGCGCGGGGGCCCGGCAGCGGCCGCATTCGAGGGGTGCGACTGCCAGATTCTCGAGGTGCGGTGGTACCCACAATATACGAACGCCTATATAGCATGGTGCGGGCGAGATGTCTCTCCAAATGCTGAACGTTGCCAGATTGTTACCTGATTTTCCTAAAGACAACGACGCTTCTCGATAATGTGAGCGCCGAGTAGGAGCTAGAGCCCATGGACGGGCCAACTCCGAACTGTGCCAGTTTTCAA
>CAMXUZ010000018.1 GCA_947251855.1 uncultured Ruaniaceae bacterium | reverse complement strand
GGTCAAAGACGCGCGGGCGGCGCTGGCCGAGGCCGCAGCGGCGCTGACCGGCGATCCCAGCTCGCAGCTTGCGATCGTGGGGATCACCGGGACGGATGGGAAGACGACGACAGCGTGGCCCACCCGGCACCTGCACCGTCGGGCTGGTCTTCGCACCGGTCTGCTCTCCACCGTCGGCTACGAACTCCCCGACGGCGTGCTGCGGCAGTTCCCCGACCACTTCACCACCCCGGAATCCCCGCAGGTGCAGGCGATCCTGGGGGAAATGGTCGAGGCGGGGGCGCGCGCGGCGGTGCTGGAGACCTCCTCCCACGCCCTCGCGTTGAAGCGGGTTCACTCGGTGGACTTCGACACCGCCGTGTGGACGAACCTGAGCTCCGAACACCTCGACTTCCACGGCACCCTCGAGCAGTACTTCGAAGACAAGGCGCGCCTGTTTGATCGGGCAGAGTTCGCCGTCGTCAATGTCGATGATGAATGGGGCCGCCGGGTGCTCTCACGGTGCGCGAACGCGGAAACCTATTCCGCTGCGGGAGCGGAGGCCGACTGGGTCGCCCGCGATGTGCAAGAACACCCGACGCACCTGAGTTTCACCGTGGACTCCCCCCTCGGCCAGGCGGCGGTGCGCCTGCCGATGGTCGGTCCGTTCAACGTGGCGAACGCGCTCGCCGCGATGGCGGCCACGGCAAGGAACGGGGCGAGTCTTGAGCAGCTGGTGGATGGGCTTGCCGAATTCCCGGGGGTGCCCGGACGCATGCAGCTCATCCTCCCCGGGGATCGAGCAGGCGGCGACTCCCCCCGCACGATCATCGACTTCGCCCACACCCCCGCCGCGCTCGAGAACCTGCTGAAGACGCTGCGCCCCTCCACCGAGGACCGTTTGTGGGTGCTCATCGGCGCGCCCGGGCAACGCGACACGACCAAACGGGGACCGATGGGTGAGGTCACTACGCGGCTCGCGGACGTCGTCGTCTTCACCGAGGACGACCCGCGAGATGACCCGATCACCCACGTCATCGCCGAAATGGCCGCCGGCGCGCAGGGGCGGACGAATTACCTCGCCATCCCTGACCGCACCGAGGCGATCACCTACGCCCTCACCCACGCGGGGGAACAGGACACGGTCGTGCTCGCGGGAAAGGGGGCCGAGCCGTTCATCGCCCGTGCCCACGGGGACGATCCGTGGGATGAGGCGGCGGTAGCTTTTGCAGCGCTCGCTGCCCGGGATCTGTAGGCTGGACGGGTACTAGAGGAGGAGACGTGCAAACCGAGCAGAAACCTAGCATCGGTGAGATCATCGCCGATATTACGGATCAGATCAAAGGCCTGATCCAGGGCGAGATCGCACTCGCCAAGACTCAGGCGAAGGAGAAGGTCGCCCCGTTCGGCCCGGCGATCGGATTGTTCCTCGGCGCGGCGGTGTTCGGTCTCATCGGCCTGTGCTGGCTGATCTTCACCGGCTACCTCGCCCTCACCGAGGCGTTCGCGCCGTGGCTCGCGGGCCTCATCACCACGGGCGCGATCTTCCTCATCGTGGCGATCCTCGGGCTCGTCGGCAAATCCCTCATCACCACGGCATCGAAGCGCAAGATCACCGTGGGGGACAACCTCAAGGCCGACGTCGAGGCGCTGAAGGAGGGGTTCCGCCGATGAGCACGGATGACTCGAAGAAGGACGACTCGAAGAAGGAGAAGGCGCCCTCTGCCGCCGAACTCGAGGCCGACCTGGAAGCCAAGCGGGCACAACTGGCCGCCACGGTGGACCAGTTGACCGCGCAGCTCGATCCCCGCCAGAATCTCGCCGACCTCAAGGCCCAGGTCTCCGACACCGCGGCGAACGTCAGCGAGGAGGCCCAGGCATTCGCCGCTCGCGTGCAAAGCGGTGATCAGCGGGCGCTGGAGATCGCCGGCTACGCCGCAGTCGCGGTCTGTGCGGTGGTGGGGCTCCTCCTCATCCGCGGCGGAGAATAACTACCCCAGCCGCGGCAACTGGCGGCGCTGGACCAGCCGGCGGCGTGGAAAATCTCACACTTCGGACCTTTCCGCGGGTCAAGGTTCGCCCATGGGCGGTAAAACAAGGTACGGTTGAGGCACGACAAATTGACCAATCCCCGGGCCACTACGCGCTAGCGGTGTGGTTCCGGTACTTAACGTGGAGGGGGTCACGCCATGGGGCGCGGCCGTCAGAGGGCTAAGCAGACCAAAGTTGCACGTCGACTGAAGTACTACAGTCCAGAAACCGATCTCGAGGCGCTTGAGCGCGAACTCGCCCGGTCACGCGCCGGGTCGGAGGAGTATTCCGAGGAGGACATTCCTCCAGCTACGGATGATGATTGGGGCGAACCCTCCCGCTAAGCAGTAGGAACGGGTTACCCTCCTGCTCGCACGTTCCCGGTTTGTCGCCGGGTGGTTTTTTCGCGTTCAGGCGGGCGGTTCGCACCATCGCATTGACGCAGCCTCGGTGTGCTCGCACGCGGTACGCCGGGGCTTTGCGTTTGCCCCTGAGCAGCCCCGCGCTCTAGGTGAGCCGGTATTCCCCCACGAGCTGCACGGCACCGGCCTTGACTCCTTTGGTCCCGGAGACGACCGTTCCGCGGGGCGCATCACCGGTGAGGACCCCGAGCTCCCAGGCGGCCAGCCCGAGTTCCTGGGCGCGAGCCTGGACGCGTGCGGCTGCGGCCGGGGGCACGACCGCGACCATCCCGACGCCGAGGTTCAACGTTGCCTCGAGGTCGGCCCAGGGCACCGAGCCTAGCTGCTGGA
>CAMXUZ010000017.1 GCA_947251855.1 uncultured Ruaniaceae bacterium | reverse complement strand
GGCGTGTGATGTACAACGAGCAAACGCCGAGGGCGTTCGTGCTCATCACCGGATTGAGAAATACGCATGTCTTCTACCTTATGAGGCGAAGGAGGATCGGGTGCCATCCTCGCGCTCGGGACGAGGAGGGCTGCCACGGTCGAGAAAGCCGTGGCCACTGAGGAGCCCCGAGTGCGGCGGGGTTGAAGAGAATCTTTAGAGGATCAGTTCGAAGAAGGCGTCGGCGATCTTGGCCATGTCGAGATCCGGTTCTAGGAGCGCTTGCAACTGGAGCCCGTCAGCAAGCGCATGCAACATGCGCGCGGCCACCTGCGGATCGACTCTCGTCTCCCCTTTCGCTTCTTGATGATCTTCGACGATCGCGCTGAACAGCGTATGGAAGAGCTCGCTGCGCTGGAGGAAGAACGCGTGCGCGGGATGTTCAGGATCCGCAGCGTCTACCGCCAACTGAGAGAAGAGGTGGAGTAGCCCGGGAACTTTTGCGTTCGCCGCGGTTAGCTCGGTGAAGAGCTGCCGGGCGGTGTCGACGTCGTAGGGGATCTCCGGGCCTGGGGCGCTGAGAATCGCAAGGAGCTCCTCGTAGGTCAGGCCGGAGAACTGCTGCGAATCCCTTTCGTCGCGTTTACGCAGAACCTCGGTGAAGAGTTCCTCCTTGGAACCAAAATAATGCAGCAGCCCCGCAGGACTGAGATCGACCGCCTCCGCAATTGCTTTCACCGAAGCGCCATGTAGGCCGGCTTCCGCAATGACTCTTAGTGCCTCGGTCAGGATCTCCTCCCGTTTAGCGATTCCCTTCGCGTAAGAACCTCGCCGGGTCGTGTCGCTCATGATCCTCCCAAACCAAAACCAAACGCCAGTTGCTATTCAAAACCAAACGCCATACAGTATTTGTATCATCAACATATCCTTCGCTTCCCGTGAGGGTATAGCGCTTCGCAGGAGAAAGCCCATGAATCAGGTTGCGCCATCGACGCCGCCGCCGCGGTTCTATTCACGAACCAGCATGCTTGTCATCTTCGGAGTCAGCGCCGTGATGTTGGTCATCGGATCCATCGCGGACCTTTCGGTATCGACGGCGCTCTACGAACCCGATGTGAGCTGGGCGAACCTGCTCGCGGCGATCGGTGAATGGCCCGCCGGGTTTGGGCTTATCGTCGCGGGCGTTTTCCTTGTGCGCGGTCGTAATAAGACCCGGGTATTGCGTAGGAGAGCACAAGCCGGGGCTGGCGGGCTGCTCGTGCTCCTGGGTACTGCGATGGTGTCCTATCTGCCAACGATGTACCTGAATATTCCCGCTGTGGTCATCATCCTTGCCGGGATGGTGCTGAGCGTCGGAGCCGCGCTCGGAATGTGGGCGCTTACCCGTCGTCGCGCGCCGCGTGAGCTCATTCGTTTCAGCGTGGGCCTTATCGTCGTCATCGTCGGCGAGATGATCATTATTAACCTCATTAAGATCGGATGGTCGCGGCCGCGCATGCGCATGCTCGAGGTCCACAGTGAATACAGCTTTAACCCCTGGTGGATCTTCGGATCAGCGGATAAGGCGGATGCACTCGGACAAGGAATATCCTCCGAGGAATTCAAATCCTTCCCGTCGGGACACACCGCGAACGCTGCCATCCTGCTGTACCTCGCGCCGATGCTTGCTTGGATGTCCGAGCGGGGGCGCCGGCTGATCGGGCCAGCGGTGTACGTCGGCCTCGGATGGGCACTGGCGGTAGCGGCGTCCCGGATCGTCATGGGTGCGCACTTCCTCACCGACGTCACCGTCGGCCTAATGGTCACCTTCCTCGCGGTCCTCGTTACTCATTTCGCGATCCGCGCACCCTGGAGAACGCCCGTAGCGGAGCAAACGTCCTTGGAGGATTCCGATGCATGAACCCGACCTACCGTACGCTGACGTGATCGCCGAGCTCACCATAGAAGAGAAGGTGGCGCTCACCTCCGGAGCGAACTTCTGGAACACGACCCCGATCCCCCGGCTTGGGATTCCATCAGTGATGCTCACCGACGGGCCCCACGGGGTACGGAAGCAGGGCGGAGCGGCCGACCACCTTGGAATCAACGCCTCCCTGCCCGCGACGTGCTTCCCGACGGCAGCGGCCCTGGCGAACAGTTGGGATTCTGAGCTTGCCGAAGAGGTGGGCCAAGCGCTCGGGCGGGAGGCGCGCGCCTACGACGTCGGCGTGCTGTTGGGCCCCGGGCTCAATCTCAAGCGCGACCCGCGCGGTGGGCGAAATTTCGAATACTTCTCGGAAGACCCCTACCTCTCGGGAACGCTCGCGGCCGCGATGATCCGCGGAATCGAATCGACCGGGGTGTCGGCATGCCCCAAACACTTCGCGGTCAATAGCCAGGAAACCTACCGGATGAGCATCGATGAGTCGGTGGACGAGCGCGCGTTGCGGGAGCTGTACCTGGAGGGCTTCCGGATCGCCGTTCAGGAAGGCCGCCCCCGAACCATCATGAGTTCGTACAACAAGATCAACGGCACATTCGCCCACGAGAACGCGGATCTGTTGCAACACGTGCTGCGTGAGGAGTGGGGATTCGATGGCATGGTTGTCAGTGACTGGGGCGGCACCCACAACCGCGTGCCCTCGATCGTGGCCGGCGGGTCCCTAGAGATGCCGTCAACGAGCGGTTTTACGAACACCGACGTCATTCGCGCCCTCGAACGCGGCGACCTTGCCGAATCAGATCTTGACGCCCGGGTATCGGAGGTTCTTGGCCTCGTGATGGCCGCCCCCGCGCCTGACGGGTCTGCGGTTACCGGCATTCTCGATAAGCACCGGAGCCTCGCCCGGAAAGCGGCGGCTGAATCGATCGTGATGCTGAAGAACACCGGCGCGGTTCTGCCCTTGGGCCGTTCCTCGGGCAAGGTCGCCGTCATTGGTGACTTCGCTGCCACTCCACGCTTCCAAGGCTCGGGAAGCTCCCGGGTCAACCCGCACGTGCTGACTTCCGCGCTGCCCGCCTTGCACGAGGCCGGGGTTGCGGTGAGCGGTTATGCCCCAGGATTCCATCGCACCGACCGCCCCTCGACCCGTCGACTCCGCGAAGCGGTGGAACTGGCCGAGCGGAGCGACGTCATCGTCGCGTTCCTCGGCCTGAACGAATCAGCTGAAGCCGAAGGCTTTGACCGTGACCATATGCGCCTGCCCCGCAATCAGCTGCGGATGCTGCGCGCCCTGGTCGACACGGGGCGGCCGATCGTCGTCGTGCTCGCCGGTGGGGCACCCGTGGAGCTGCCCTTCGAGCCGTCGGTCGCGGCGATCGTGCACGGATATCTGCCCGGTCAAGAGGGCGGGGATGCGCTCGCGGATGTCCTCACCGGCGCCGTCAACCCCGCGGGCCGGCTCGCCGAAAGCTATCCGATGCATTACCGGGACGCCCCGGCCTCCCCGTGGTTCGCCCAGGGCGAGGTGCGCGCAGACCACCGTGAAAGCATCTACGTGGGCTACCGGTACTACGACAAGGCGGGTCTGCAGGTGCGGTACCCGTTCGGGCACGGGCTGAGCTACACCTCGTTTGAATACTCCGATCTTGTGGTGCACGGTACGACGGCGGCGGTCACCGTCACCAACGCCGGAGCCAGGGACGGCGATGAAGTAGTGCAGGTGTACGTCGAGCCGGTCGGCGCGCTCGGTTTTCGTAGCGCCCAGGAGCTTGCGGGCTTTTCGCGAGTACACGTGCCTGCTGGGCAGTCCGCGAGGGTCGAGGTCCCCTTGCGAGAACACGCCTTTTCTGTCTACGACGTGGAGAGCAACGGGTGGCAGGTGCGACCCGGCGGCTACGTCCTCGCCGCAGCGGCCTCGTCCCGGGATCACCGCGCCCGCATCAACGTGCAGGTCGCGGCCGAGGAAGGTGACGGCTTTATGCTCACCCAGTCGGCGGGGCCAGCACCGGGGGCGGGCAAGGGCCCGGGGGAGGAGATCTCTGGACTCGCCCATCTGCCGCAGGCAGTACGCGCTCCCTACCTGACGGGACGCGTGCACGAGGTGGGCGACAGCGCCTTCTCCTCGTTGCTCGGGCGGCGCCTTCCGCCGAACTGCTGGGACACCTCCCAGCCTCTGACGGGCGCAGACCTCATCGCCCAAGGGGCACGGCGAAAAGGCCTCGCTCGCCTCATCTTCCAAGGTGGCCACGCGGTCGCACGGATTCTGCGAATGATCGGGCGGCCACTCGATGCCAACAACGCGGTCCTCGTACTCGACTTTCCATATCACGCACTCTCCCGGATGTCGTGCGGACGGGTGAGTCCCGCCATGCTCGACGACATCCTTCTCATCGCCAACCGGCGGGCGTGGCGCGGCGCATGCTCCCTCGCCCGCGACTGGTTCACACACGTTACTGAAAGTAGGCGGCCATGACATCCCGGCGCGATCGAAAACAACAAGCTGCGGCCCAGGTCCGGGCGCTCAAGGCAGAAATAAAGGGGCTCCCCAAATCCGAGCGACGCCAGGCGAAGAAAGAGCTGAAAGCGCAGTGGCGGGAACGCAAACAGGAGATCGCTGCACTTCCCCGTAGCGAGCGCCGCGCGCAGCGGCGGTCGTTGAAGCGAGAGAAGAAGATCTATCACCGCCCCCGCCGTTTCACCGCATGGGCTATGGTCGCCGTCCTTGTCGGGGTCGTGGCGTTTGCTGCTGCCCCCTTCGTCGGGGCGGTGAGCAATCTGTTG
>CAMXUZ010000016.1 GCA_947251855.1 uncultured Ruaniaceae bacterium | reverse complement strand
GAGGATGACCCCCGCGGCGTCCGCCGGGAGGTCCGGCGGGCCGACGAGGATGACCGTGACCCGCTCGCCGGGCGAGGCGCCGGAGGGCGTATCGAGGTCGACCCACTGCCCATTGAGCGCGACGGCTTCCTCCTCGGAGATCTCCTCGCCCGCGGCGTTGACGGTGCGGTCCGAGCCACCGTCGTCCGACCAGATGAGCTCCGGCGCCCAGGCGGTGGCTGCCTCCTGTCCGTCGATCAGTTCCGTGACCGCCCCCGCCTCGTCGAAGATCTCCGTGGGGTACAGGTTCTGGTAGTCGGTGCCCTGGCGGTTGTCGATGTCGACGGCCGTGTAGCTCACCTCCTCGGCGCCCGTGGCGACGCGGAACGCCTCCAGCTCGGCAACGCGCTCGTCGGTGGGGTCGATGTCCCACTCGACGGTCATGACGGCGCCGGTGTAGCTCTCGGCGACCCACACGCCGCTCAGAGCGGCCGTCTCCGGCGTTTCGACCGTGGGGACGGCCTCCTGGGCCTCGACGCGAGACTCGGGCGTCTCTGAGGCTTCTGGCGACGCGGAGTCGGACGAGCAGGCTCCGAGGGCGAGCACGGCGGCGGCCGCGCTGAGGGCGATGAGGGACTTGCGGTTCATGGTGGGGCTCCTTCAGGGGTGGTGTCAGCGCACCAGGGCGCGGACGGTGGGGGTCGTGCGGATCGGTTTGTCGGCCGGGCCCTTGACGTACGGGCCTCGGAAGATGATCTTGTGCTTCTTCTCCTTTGGGTACCACTGGCGCGCCTTGTGCATCGAGACGACCCAGCGGTGGTCCCAGTCGACGGCCCGCTTCTCACCCTTCGGCGCCGGGGAGGCGCTCCGGCGGAGGTACGTCACCCGGACGTCCTGCTCCGGCCGCGGCGCCCGCTTCGGGGTCCCGGGGTCGGCTGGGACACGTTCGACGGTCTCGGCGGTCGTCCTCTGCTCGGCGAGGCGGAGGAAGGCGAAGAGGAATCGCAGCCCGTAGCCCGGATCGTCATCAGCCTCCCCAAACGTAAGCGGAGTCAGACCCGTTGAGGCTTCACCGATCCCGTTGGGCACCTTCACCTTCCCGGGCACCCGCTCCCAGTAGGTAATCCGGGCAACTCCGGAGACGTCGAGCCCCCACTCAAGGACTTGGAAGTGGGTGGTGAACGCGCCCCCCTCGTAGGTCGTCCACCGGCCACCCACACGCGTCGGGAGCAAGAGAACCCCGCCCGCCTTCAGCGCGGAGGAGAGCAGGTCCACTTCGTTTTCGAGGTCCCCCTCCCGCAAGGTCTCCGCAGCGGCGAGAAGGACAGACGTCATCTCGGGGGAGACCACGTAGGGGGTGCGGCGGCGCAGGAGTTCTCCCTCCCCGTACTCGGTAACCGGATATTCTCCGGCGTAGCGGTTCCGAAGAATATCCGCAGGGACCTCCCTCAGTTTCAGGATCAACTCGGTGATCTTGTCCTCCGACCACCCTGCGTTCATTGCGTTGACCATTGCGAATCCCCGGAACAAGTCGTCCTCATTCTCCTGGAAGTCACATGTGGCGCGGTCGATGAACTCGACGAGGAGCCGGGCGGCTTTCGTCGGCGACCAGTTGGAGGAGATGTCGCGGAGGACGCCGTACTTCTCATCCGCTCGGGTCGCGTTGCGTCGGGCCATGGGGTTCACTTCCTTCGGGATCGCGCTCCGGTCCTTCCGGGGTCGCTTCGCGGGCGCCGAGGACTCGAACCTCGGTGTATGCCGTTCGCCCTCCCGCCGATCGGCGGCGGGGACGGAGGGACGGTTCCGACGACGACCCCGGTAGGGTGTCCCGTCCCTCCGCCGGGATCAGATGGTGCGCAGGATCAGGTCCCGGGCCCGGTCCTTGAACCGCGCGTCCAGGATGGTGTTCTCGGCACGCTTCGCGGCCTCGTCGGCCGCGCGCACGGGGGCGTAGTGGTCGGCCCACTCGGTCAGGGTGTTGAGCCCCGCCCAGGCCGTCTCGCGGAGGCCCTCGTGGGTGTAGTCGTCCGCGAAGATCCGCATGAACTGGTCGAGCTGGTTCTCCCGGCGGGTGGCCGCCGCGGGCGCCATCCCCTCGTGCGCGCCGAACGCCTCGGTGATGATCTCCTCGAACCGGCTCTGCGGGAGCGGGGTGTTGATCAGCCGCTCGGCCTCCTCCTGGAAGTGGTCCAGGTAGCCGAAGGACAGGTCGAGGGTCTCCCGCGCCTTGGACACGATCGACGCCTGGGAGTTGACCGTGTGGCGGATCTTCACCCGCGCCGAGGCGCCCTCCCACGCCAGGTTCAGCGTGTTCTGGCAGACGATCCGCACCGGGGTCACCATGATGGTGAACGGCAGCGATCCGTCGTGGGAGTTGATCGCGGCCAGGTAGGTGTCCACCGGGTCGACGCCGCCGACCTCGATGTGGTTCGGGAGCTTCATGGTGATGAACACCTTGCGACCACCCTGCAAGGCTCCGGCGGTCTCGAAGTGGGCTCCGGACTCGTCCACGAGCGTGTTGAGGAACTCGGCGTGGGCCTCGTTCTGGATGGGGTGGTAGGTGCCGCCGACGACGCCCAGAGCGTCGATCTGGCCGCGCTCCACGGGGTTGTCACGGACGACGGCGAAGCGGTTCGGCACGGGCACCTGGACGCGCTCCGTCGGCGCCTCGCCGCCGGTGAGCTCGAGCAGCTCCCGGTCGGCCGGGTCCCTCTCGACGGGGGCGTCGACGTCGGCGAGGAGCGGGGTCTTGCGG
>CAMXUZ010000015.1 GCA_947251855.1 uncultured Ruaniaceae bacterium | reverse complement strand
CCGTGGCGGGGCAGATCGGGGTCGGCGATCAGGGCTCGGGTCATCGCCACCAGGTCTGCCGCGCCGCGCTCGATGGCGGCATCGGCGGTCGCGAGATCGAGGTACCGGCCGGCGGCGATCACCGGCGCGGACACGACCTCCCGGATGCCCGCGGCCAGATCCTCATAGGCGGGGGAGGGGTAGGTGTCGGGCGGAACGGTGCCCGCCTGCGAGGTCAGTGTCGCTCCGGTGGACCCCGAGACATTGAACACATCGACCCGGCCGCGCGCCTCCAGCCGGGCGGCGATCTCGCGCATCTCCTCCGGGCCGAGGCCCACGACGCCCCGCCCCGGATCGCCAGAGAGCCGGATGCCGATGAGGAAATCCGCCGGCACGGCGCCGGCGACTGCGGCGAGGATCTCCTCGGCGAACCGCATGCGATTGTCGAAGGTCCCGCCGTAGTGATCCTCGCGGCGGTTGGTGACGGGGCTCCAGAACTGCTCGATGAGGTGCCCGCCGTAACTGGTGATCTCGATCCCGTCCCACCCGCAGCGCGCTAAGCGCTCGGCGGCGCCGGCGAACCCCGCGACGATATCGGCGATCTCACCGGTGCTGAGCACGTGCGGGATTTCTCCGTGAACCGGCTCGGGCACCTCCGATGGCGCGCCGATCGGGATCCCATTGCTCAAGGAGTTCCCGCGCCGCCCCAGGTGCGAGGCCTGCGCCATCACCAGGCCCCCGCGGGCGTGGACGCCGTCGGCGAGCCGGGCGAGCATCGCCTCGTTCCGCGGATCCCACAGGCTGACCGAGCCGTAGGAGGCCGTGGACCGGTGGTGCACGCTCGCGGAACCGAACGCCATCGTCAACCCGACCCCGCCGGCGGCTTTGCGCAGGTGGTACTCGAGATAGTCCTCGGTCAACCGGCCATCAGGGGCGAACCCGGTGCCGTGGGCCGTGGAGACGATGCGGTTGCTCAGCGTGCGGGTGCCGAGCGTGAACGGGGCAAACAGGTGCGGATAGGGCGACATCGGCACGCTCCTTCAACCGGGAGGCTCACGCGCTCAGACGGCGCTCGCCCGGGAGGGGACGAAGGGCACCGTCGTCACCGCCGCGGTCCGGTGGCCGTACGGCGTCGATATATCGATCGGTGTATCGACCTCGGTCAGGGCGACCGGCAGCATGGCGAGGCCGATATTCGTCTCCAACTGGGGTGAATAGCACGCCGAGGTGACCTCGCCGACCTCCCGCCCCTCGTGGATGACGGGGAAGGGTTCGGGCATCGATCCGTCGATATACGCCCCGAGGGAGGCCCCCTCGATCCTGACGCCGACCAGTTTCTGCTCGACCCCGGCCTCGCGAATGCGCTGGAGCGCGTCCTTGCCCATGTAGAAGGCGGACTTGTCGACGTCCGCGAGCCACGGGTAGGTGTGGGCGACCTCGAACGGGTTGGTGTGGGTGCCCATGTCCGCATCGTAGGAAAGGATGCCCGCCTCGATCCGGCGCACGTGCACCGGCCCGGTCACCCGCATCCCGTAGGGCTGGCCCGCCTGCCACACCGTCTCCCAGAGGCGATCGGCGTGCGCACTGGCATTCTCGAGATAGATTTCATACCCGAGTTCGTTGGTGAAACCGGTCCGGGAGATCACCACGCTCATCCCCTCGAGTTCCCGGCTCGTGAGCCAGTAACGTTTCAGGTCCCGCATGGACTCTCCGAACAGGTCGACCATCACCTCCAGCGACCTCGGGCCTTGTACCTGGACGGGCCCGACGTCGGCCTCCTTCACCTGCACGTCCATCTTCGACCAGTAGGCCAGCGCCTGGCACCAGGACAGCAGCGGGGACTCCGCCGTCGAGAGCCAGAACCTGTCCTCATCCAGTCGCAGCACGATCGGGTCGGAAAGGATTCCCCCGTCGGGCAACGTGATGAGCGCGTACTTGCACTGGCCGACCGCGCACGTGGTGAAATCCCGGAACGTCAACATGTCCACGAACGCGAGCGCGTCCGGGCCGGTGATCTCCACCTGGCGTTCCGCGCCGACGTCCCACAGCGTGACGTCGTTGACCAGCGCCTGGTATTCCTCGAACGGATCGCCGTAGCGCCGGGGATGGTACTGGCGGTTCGTCACGCTGTAGGCTGCCACCCCGTGGCGCGCCGCGGCGTGGAAGTACGGCGACTTCCGCACGCGGGGGTACAACACGATCTCTGGTTGGATCGTCATTTTCTTGCCTCCTTCTTACCGAGCCTCATTGAGCGGTTGAGGTTGCGCTAGACGCAACGAGGAGCGCAGTGCGCAACGATGGGGGCTATCATTGTCACGGGCGCGCTCGGAACTGTCAATAGGCCCCGCGGGCGTCCCGCCCGGGAGCAATCAGGCGCGCGCGGCGTACCCGCTGAGCCTGCTGATCTCCGCCGCCGCCTCGACCGTTCTAGCGGTGAGCTCATCCATGGTGCCCGGCTGCAGGCGCACGCTCGGGCCCGAGAGGGTCAGCGCGGCAGCAACGGCGCCGCTGCAGGTGTAGACCGGTGCGCTCACTGCGCTCAGCCCGAGCTCTTGTTCTTCGAGCGAGACGGCGTAACCCCGCTCCCGGGTCTCCTGCAGCTGGGCGCGCAGCTCGCCGGCGTCGGTGATCGTGCGGGAGGTGCAGGCCTCCAGCGGACCGGCGAGGATCTGTTCGCGTTCGGGTTCTTGCATGAATGCGAGGAGCAATTTACCGGCGGCCGTCGCGTGGGTGGGGGTGCGTTGATCGACCCAGTTCGCGATGACGACCGCCGAAGAGCCCACCACCTGGTCGATGCTGATGATCCCCTCCCCGTCGTGAATGGCGAGGTTGACGGTCTCCCCGGTCGCCTCCGCCAGCCGCTCGCTCACGGGCCGGCTCGCCGTTCTCAGGTCGACCTCACCCGGCGCGGTGTGGGCGAGCTGTGCTACCCCGGGCCCGAGCCGGTATGAACCGTCGGGAGGAGTCTGTTCGACCATCCCCCGGCGAGCGAGGGTGGTGAGCAGCCGCGAGGCGGTCGACTTGTGAATACCGAGTTCCGCCGCGAGTTCGCTCACGCGCGCGTGGCCCTGTTGGCTGATCAGCTGCAGGAGGGACACGGCGCGGTCGACGGCCCGGACGGTTCCGTTGCGCTCGCCACCGGTTTCGCTCACGCGCTGACCCTTTCGGTTGTTCTTCTCGCGTCCCTCGCTCGCCCCGCGGTGCGGATCGAGTTTCAATCTAGCACCAGGGGTTGCCCGATCAGCCGGGCCCGGCGGCGCGCGCGGGCACGCGACTGAAGCGGCGGATCTCCCGGCGTGTCTCCGTGGACACGTGTGGGGAGCAACTTACGCTGAACGTGGCCGGATTGAACTTCCCCCTGTCCTCGAGACCGGCCGGTAATGCATCGTGATTCGTTTTGAAAATGTCTCCAAGGTCTACATGCGCGGCGCGCGCCCGGCCCTGGATGAGATCACCCTGGACGTCGAGAGAGAAGAGTTCGTATTCCTCGTCGGCGAATCCGGGTCCGGTAAGTCCACCTTCCTCCGGCTCGTCCTTCGCGAGGAACGCCCGACAGAGGGGGAGGTGTTCGTCGCCGGCCGCAACCTCGCCAAGGTGAGCAAGTGGCGCGTTCCGTACCTGCGCCGCAACATCGGCACCGTGTTCCAAGACTTCCGCCTGCTACAGAAGAAGAACGTGTTCGACAACGTCGCGATCGCGCTTCAAGTGACGGGCAAACCGCGCCACCACATCCTGTCCACGGTGCCGGAGATGGTCGAGATGGTCGGGCTCGCGGGCAAAGAGAAACGGCTCCCCCACGAACTGTCGGGCGGGGAGCAGCAACGCGTGGCGATCGCCCGCGCGATGGCCGGGCGCCCCCCGATCCTCCTCGCCGACGAACCCACCGGGAACCTCGACCCGACCACCGCCGTCGGCATCATGCGCCTGCTCGACCGGATCAACCGGCAGGGCACGACCGTCGTCATGGCGACCCACGACGACGAGGTCGTCAACCAGATGCGCAAACGGGTCGTGGAACTCGACGAGGGCCGCATCGTTCGTGACCAAGCTCGAGGCGTCTATGGGGGTAAGCAATGAGAGCGCGGTTTATTCTCTCCCAGATCGCCGCGGGGCTGCGCGCCAACCTCGCGATGGCGATCTCGGTCGTCCTCGTCACCTTCGTCTCCCTCACGTTCGTCGGGGCGGGGATCCTGCTGCAGATGCAGATCGGGAAACTCAAAGACGACTGGTACGACAAGGTCGAGATCTCAGTGTTCATGTGCCCGAGCGATTCCCTGCAAGCCTCGTGCGCGGGTGGGGAGGCCACCCAGGCGCAGCTGGACGAGGTGCAGGAGATCCTCGAATCGGATGCGCTGAGCACATTCGTGGAGAAGGTCTACCTGGAAACCAAGGAAGAGGCCTACGAGAACTTCCAGGAACAGTTCGGCGATGAGGACTGGGCGCAGGCGATCACGGTCGAGCAGATGCAGTACTCCTTCCGGGTGAAACTCGTGAACCCGGAGGAATACGAGGTGATCGTCGACGAGCTCACCGGCCGCTCCGGGGTGCAGGAGGTCCTCGACCGCCGCCAGTTGCTCGAACCGCTGTTCCTCGTGCTCAACCGGGGCACGGTCGCCGCCGCCGCGCTCGCGGTCACGATGACGGTTGCCGCGGTGCTGCTCATCACGACGACGATCCGCCTCTCGGCGATGAGCCGCTCGCGGGAAGTGTCGATCATGCGCCTCGTCGGCGCCTCCAACCTCTTCATCCAGATGCCGTTCATCCTCGAGGGGACGATCGCCGCCCTCGTCGGCGCCGGCCTCGCCGTCGCCGGGCTGTGGGGGAGCGTGCAGTACCTCAGCGGCTGGATGGGTGATTCCCTCGCCTGGGTGAACGTCGTCTCCACGTCGGACGTATGGCTCATCAGTCCAATCCTCATCGGGGTTGGGATCGTGCTCGCGGGGATCAGTTCCCTCGTGAGCCTGTCGCGGTACACGAAGGTGTGATGAACATGGCTCGAAGGTCGCGAACCCTATTTATTCTCCTCGCGGGGCTGCTCTCCGCGCTGCTCGCAGTCGGCGCGGTGGTCGTGCCCCAGCCCGCGCCCGCCGAGGCGCGATCGGTGAAGGATCTCGAAGACGAACGCGCGAAGAACCGCAAGGAACGCGAAGAGGTCAAGGCCTCGCTGGAGGGCACGGACGCGGAACTCTCCGACCTCTACCTCGCCCTCGATGAGACCCGGCGCCGGCTCTCGGAGGCCCGCACGGAGCTCGACCTGCGCAACGAGGAACTCGCCGCGGCCGAACGCGAACTGCAATCGGTGCGCGACCGGCTCGCCGTCGCCCAGGCGCAGAAGGAAGAACTCACCGCGGAGATGAAGGAGGACGCCGAGGAGATGGAACGGGCCAGTTCCGCGATCGGCGACGTCGCCCGCTCGGCCTACCGCGGCAGCGGCAACGTCTCCTCCCTCGCCGTGGTGATGAACGCCGGCTCCATGCAGGAATTCGCCGACTCCTACTCCGTGATGAACAACGCCCTGCGCAACCAGGGGCTCCTGCTGGGCGAACTGCAGGACGGCAACGTCGTCAACGAGAACCGAGCCGCCCGGTTGGAGGCGGTGGAGGAGCGCATCACCGAACTCGAGGCGGAGGCCGAGGAACTCGTCGCCGTGGCTGAGGAGAAGCGCGCCGCGGCGGAACAACTCCTCGCCGAGGTCACCTCGCTCGAGGCGCAGCAGGAATCGCAGGCCGAGAAGTTCGAGAAGATGATCAAGGACGGCGAGAAGCGGCTCGAGAAATTGAAGGAAGACGATTCCAAGCTCGCCGCCGATATCGCCGCGATCCACGAAGCCGAACGCAAGCGCAAGGAGAAGGAAGAGCGCGAGCGCAAGGCGGCCGAGGCCGCCGCGGAGGAGGAGGCGAGGAAGAAGGGGAACTCCAGCGGGTCCGGATCGGGCGGAGGCTCCTCGAGCCCCTCGAACCCGCCCGCGCCCAGCGGCAGTGGCGGCGGTGGACGCACCGGCGCGCTCATCCCGCCGATTTCCCGTGCTCTGCACGTGACCTCCCCCTACGGATACCGGGTGTACCCGATCACCGGGGGCTGGTTCATGCACAACGGCGTCGACCTGCGCTCGGGCTGCGGGGAACGCCAGTTCGCCTCCGCGGGCGGCAAAGTCACCGCCGTGCGCGGGGCGTACGGCAACGGCACCCACGGCAACCAGGTGATGATCAACCACGGCACCATCGACGGCGCGACGTACACGACCGTGTACAACCACCTGTCGAGTTTCGCGGTCTCCCAGGGGCAGAAGGTCTCCCAGGGGCAGACCATCGGCTACACCGGGGCGACCGGGAGGGTGACCGGTTGCCACGTGCACTTCGAGGTGTGGCGCAACGGCTCGACGATCGACCCGATGACCCTGCCCGCGTTCCGGTAGAGCCCTTCGCTGGCTCGGAGCCTTTCGGTTACGAGGCGCTCGGGGCGTACGGGCCCAGAAGCGCAGTCGCTGGCGATCAGCGCCTACCATGAGTGGGATGCCTCCAGGAAGGAATTGATTCGCGAGGAACTGCGGGCTGCCCTAAAGTGGCGTAGGCACCAAGGAGTGAACAGATGAGTAAGCGCGCCAGAAGACAATCGAAGCAACCCGACCCGAAAGCAAAACACGTGGTTGCTCGTAATCGCCGTGCCCGCCACGACTACCACCTGGAGCGCCCGATCGAAGCAGGGATCGTCCTCGCCGGAACCGAGGTGAAGAGCCTGCGCGAGGGGCGCGCGAGCATCGTGGACGGATGGGTGCACATCGACCGCGGGGAAGCGTGGCTCGAGAACGTGCACATCCCCGAATACATGCAGGGTTCGTGGACGAACCACTCCTCCCGCCGCAAACGCAAACTCCTCCTCCACAAGGCAGAGATCCTCAAACTCGAACAGGCCGCCCGGGAGAAGGGGCACACGATCGTCCCCCTCGAACTCTATTTCATCGAGGGCCGAGCGAAGATCGAGATCGCCGTGGGTCGAGGCAAGCAGGAGTGGGATAAGCGCCAAGCGCTGCGTGAGAAACAAGATCAACGGGAGGCCCAGCGGGCGATGAGCCTGCGGCGGAACCTTGCATGAATCAACCGGAGCTCCTCAACTCGCATGAGCCCCAGCCACCTCACAGCGCGCCGAGCGCGCACCTGAGCGGGGGCACCAATAACCCACCCCGACCAGCGGGCCGAGGGTTAGGCGTGCTCCTCGCAGTCCTCATCGCCGCCGCAGCCCTCCCCATGGGCGCATCCGCAGCGAACGCCGCGAGCGATCCGCACTTCGAGCAGTACTCCCTGAGCGCCAACGTGCGCCCCGATGGCACGATGGAGGTCGAGATCGATATTGATTACGACTTCCAGGACGAAGAGAGCCGCGGGATCTTCCTCACCTATTACCGCCGCCAAGAGATCGAGGGCGACCCCGACCACCTGCGGGTGTTCCGGTACCGCGACGTCGAGGTCTCCTCGAGCACCGGAGCCTCAACGACCGTGGAAGCCAAGGAGGAGCAGAGCAACTTCATCATCCGGATCGGCGATGAGGATAAGGCGGACCTCACGGGGCTGCACTCCTACCACGTGTCCTTCACGGTCGAAGGGATCCCCAACCCCGGCGTGGGCGAGGACGGCGAAGACGAGATCTACTGGAACGTCATCGGTTCGGAATTCAACGAGCGGGTCGAAGACATCCGAGTTGAGATCACCGCCCCCAACGCTCCCCAGCAGGCCACGTGCCACACCGGCATCTCCGCAAGTGACGAGGAGTGCGACGCCGCGAAGGTCGAGGGCGACACCGCCATCTTCACGCAAGACGCCGTGGACCCCGGCCGCCTCCTCACCGTCGCCGTGGAGTACGAACCCAGCACCTTCCCGGCCGCCGAGATCCTCACCACCCGCGCCCCATCGATGGGCGGACCGGAGGTCGCCAAGGCGGCAGGGGCGATCGTCCTCGTGCTCACGGTCGTCGTTGCCGTGCTCGGACGGCAGAAGAAACGTGACCAGGCCTACGAGGGCGTACCTCCGGGGGTGATCCCCGATGAGCCGGGCGCGGCGCCGACGACGACCGCGCCGCGGAAGGAGAACTTCCCCGTCCGCTTCGAACCACCGGAGAAGATCAGCCCCGCCACCACTGCGGTGCTCGTGAATAAGACGTTCACACCCGCGGACCTGCCCATCACGATCATCGATCTCGCCGTGCGGGGCTTCGTCACCATCGACGTGGATAAGAAGGGCAACTGGACGTTCCAGCCCGCCGCCACCGAGGCGACGGTCCGAGACCGCCACGAGAAGCAGGTGCTCGCCGCGATCACCGCGCGCGGGAACCAACCGACCAAGATCACGGACCTGCCGAAATCGGCGCGGCGGAAACTGTACAACGAACAACGCAAGCTCCTGCGGGATGCCACCTCCACGGGGCTGTTCGTGAAGGGGCCCTCGAAGGCCCAGGCACGACGGGGCGCAGGCGGGTCCGGCTTCATGGGGCTCTCGTTGTTCACCGTGGCCCTCGGTTTCCGGGTGGGGCTGGGCTGGCTCGGGCTCGCGCCCGTCGGGATCGGGCTGGGATTGCTGTTCACCCGCAAGCACGTGCCCGTGCGCACCGCGAAAGGGCACGCCCTCTACGCCCAGGCGATGGGCTTTCGCACCTACCTCGCCACCGCGGAGGCGAACCAACTTAGATTCGAGGCCGGGCGCGATATCTTCTCCGAATACCTGCCCTACGCGATCGCCTTCGGGGTGGAGGAGCGGTGGAAGAACCTCTTCGACGATCTCATCGCCCGCGGGGAGTGGACGATCACCCCCGCGTGGCACCGCGGGTCGACCATCTCCGACGGTAGGATGCGCCTGGGCACGAAACGCGGGATGCGTTCGGAGATGCGCAGCCTCACCCGGTCGACATCCCGCAGCGTGAAGTCCGCCGCCCCGGCGAGCAGCGGATCCAGCGGCGGATCCGGGTTCTCCTCGAGCGGCAGCAGTTCTTCCGGCGGCGGGGTCGGCGGCGGCGGAGGGGGCCGGTGGTGAACATGTACGACGACGAACGACCCCCCACGCGATCCGAACGGCGGCGCAAACTCATCGCGAGCATCGTCGCGATCATCGCGGTGCTCGCGCTGGTCGTCATGTCGGTCGCCCCGGCCTTCGCCCTGGGCGAGGAGCAGCGGTTCAACCACTACTGGGTGGATGCGACCGCGCACAGTGACGGCTCCATCGACGTCGAGATCGACCTGGAGTTCGAGTTCGGCTCCGAGGAGAGCCACGGGGTCTACCTCACCTACCTCACCCGACAACGCATCGAAGGCGACCCCGATCACTACCGCGTGCTGGAATACACCGACATCGAGGCCTCCAGCCCCACCGCGCCCGACGACCTCCGGGTGGAGACCGACGACGACGGCCTCGGCATCTACGTCGGCGATGAGGACGTGGAGATCACCGGCACCCACGCCTACACGATCAACTTCACCGTCCGCGGCGTGGTGAACTCCGGGGCCGGGGAGGCCGGGGAGGACGAGATCTACTGGAACATCATCGGCACCGGCTACGAGCAACACATCGACGACGTGCGGGTCACGCTCCGAGGCCCGGCGGCCCCAGTCGCCAGCGCCTGTTGGTACGGCGACTTCGGATCCGGCGCCACCTGCACCGGCATCGAGGGCCACGCACATGCGGCGATCTTCACGCAAACCTTCCTCATGCCGGGGGAGGGGCTCACGATCGCCACAGCGTATGAGGGCGGCACCTTCAACGACGTCCGGCCGATCCTCGAGGAGCGGGCCACCTTCACCAGCGTGATGGGCGGGCCCGCGATCGCCGTCGCCGCCGGGATCCTCACCCTGCTCGCCGTGATCCTCGTGCCGCTCGGCCTCTCCCGCCTGCGCCGCGACGAGCAATACGCCGGGATCACCCCCGGCCTCTTCCCCGGCGCGGGAGGAGCCGCCCCGCTCACCCGTGCGCCGGTAAAAACCGATGCGGCGGTTCGGTTCACGCCGCCGGAGGGGCTGATGCCGGCAGAGGTCGGCCGGATCGTCACGGAGGCGAACAAGTCAGAGTTCAACGCCGCCACCCTCGTCGACCTCGCCGCGCGCGGCTACCTGCACATCACGTCGGCGCCGGGCGAGGGCGGTAAAGAGGGGTGGGTCCTCACCCGGATCACCGGCGAGGTCGACGGCCTGCGGGGATACGAGCGCGCGCTGATCGAGGCACTGTTCAAGGAGGATCCAAACGTACGGCTCGAGGATCTCCCCGAGGACCGCCGGAAGGACATCGCCGAACTCACCTCCGCCCAGGGCGCGATGATGGTGCGCGAGGGCTGGTTCACCGCCGATCCCGGCGGCGCCAAGCGGAGCGTCGCGTTGCTCGGCGGCACGCTCCTCGGCGGCGGGTTCCTCGCCGCGATCCTCGCCGCGCTCGCGGGCGTCGGGTTGCTGGGGGTCCCGATCCTCGCTGCGGCGATCACGCTGATGTTCTCCACCTCCCGCGCCCCGCAGCGCACCGCCAAGGGCTACGCGTACTACGTGCAAGCCATGGGTTTCAAGAAGTACCTCGAGACGGCCGAGGCGGGCCAACTCCAGTTCGAGGCCGGTGAGGACATCTTCTCCCGTTATCTTCCGTACGCGATGGTGTTCGGGATCGTCGAGCGCTGGGTGGCGCTGTTCGAGGAGCTCGCCGCCCAAGGCCGGTGGACGACCGTGCCCACCTGGTACACCGGCGGGTTCGCCGGGGGCGCCTTCTTCAGTTCCACCCAGGCCGCCGCGTTCGCCTCCAGCCTCGCCGGGCTGCAGTCAGCTGCGAACCTCGCGGCGATGAGCGGTGCGACTCCGGGCACGAGCGGCGGGTCCGGGTTCTCCGGAGGCGGGTTCTCCGGCGGCGGCGTCGGTGGAGGAGGCGGCGGCAGTTGGTGACGACACAGGGGATGCGCCCGCGCCCCGTGCGCTGGATCCTCACCGCGGTACTCCTCGTGCTTGGCGTCGCGGCCGCCCCGTTGCCCGCCCACGCGGAGGAGGAGACCTGGTTCAACACCTTCCACGTCGATGCCGAACTGGATCGAGACGGCCGCATCCACGTCACCACCGAGATCGAGTACGACTTCCAGGATCTGGCGAGCCGCGGCATCTACCTCACGTTCATCACCCGCCAGGACATCGAGGGCGATCCGGACCACCAGCGGGTGTACGAATACTCCGATTTCACTGCTCATAGCCCCACGGGCGCGGCCAGCGACCTCAGCGTGGAGGAAGGCGCCGACTCGGTCGGGGTGTACATCGGCGATCCGGATCGCAAGGACGTCACCGGCGTGCACACCTACGAGGTGTCCTACACGGTCGAGGGGATCCCCAACCCCGGCGTGGGCGACGGCGGCAGCGACGAGATCTACTGGAACATCATCGGCAGCGGCTTTGCCGAACCGATCAAAGACTTCCGCATGACCCTGCGCGCCCCCGCCATGCCCACGGACGCCGCCTGCTGGCACGGCGCGGCCGGGTCAGGTGCCATGTGCGAGGAGACTATTGACGGCGGCGATCGCCTCGAGTTCCACCACCGAAACCTCGCGCCCGGGGACGGGCTGACGATCGCGGGGCAATACCCGCCCGGATCGTTCGATGAGGCGTGGACGATCATCAAACCGCGGGCGAACACCCCGGGTCTCGGGAGCCCGGGGATCATCGCGATCGGGGTGGGGTTGCTGCTCGCCGCCGCCGGGCTCGTCGTCTGGAGCTGGCGTAGCCGCAGGGACGACGTGTACGCGGGCGTGCCCCTCGGCCTGGAACCCGCTCCCGGGCAGGACGCCCGGGTCGTCCGGGCGCGGCCGGGGAAAGACTTCGCCGTGCAGTTCCACCCTCCCCGCGGTAGCCTCCCGATCGAGGTGGGCACCATCGTCGCCGAGCGGGCGAAGTCGGAATTCCTCGGGGCGACGATCGTCGACCTCGCCGTGCGCGGCTACCTCCTCATCGACATCGGTGACGATGAGGACTGGACGCTGCATCGCACGCAGCGCCCCGGCGAGGATCTCAGCGAACACGAACGCGCGTTGCTTGCCGCACTGTTCAGCGAGGATCCGACGCACGTGGAGCTCAGCGACCTCTCGCGGGCGTCGCGGAAGGCTGTACGGGAAGTGTTCCGCGCCGTCAATACGACGATGCACCAACGCGGCTGGTTCACCAAGCGCACGGGCCGGACGCGCGGGGACTGGGTCATCATGGGGGTGTTGCTCCTGTTGGGCTCGATCGGCATCGCCGAGACGGCGTGGACGTTCAACTACTTTGCCCTCGTGCCGCCGGCGATCCTTCTCGGCGCGTTGTTCGTGTTCTACCCGCCGCGGCCCGCCCGGCGCACCGCGACGGGCACGGCGGAGTACGCCCAAGCGATGGGTTTCCGGAAGTTCCTCGAAACGGCGGACGGGCGGCAACTGCGGTTCGAGGCGGGGCGCGATATCTTCTCCGAATTCCTTCCCTACGCGATGGTGTACGGGGTCGTGGACCGGTGGGTGGAGCTGTTCCGGTCCCTGCCCGCGGAGATCGGGCAGAACTACGGCGCGGCCCCGTGGATCGGCTCCCGTGGGGCGACGTATCGGAACCTGCCCGAGCAGATCTCGGCGATCAACCTCACCTCCGCATTGTCGACCGTGCTGAACTCGGCGGGGGTGGGGGCGCAGGACGGCGCGTGCTCCGGGGCGTCCGCGGGGT
>CAMXUZ010000014.1 GCA_947251855.1 uncultured Ruaniaceae bacterium | reverse complement strand
CCGGTTCGACGTGGCTGGAAACCTGGCCGAGACCGCCGAAGCCGACCAGCTCCGCCCACGTCTGCTGAACCCGCCGGGCGGGGGAGGTGACCACCGCCTGCGGGGCGAACTGAGCGATCTGGCCCGCAGCGATTTCGAGGTCCGCGGCGCCGCGCTCGTCCAGGTCACGGTCGCCCCGGCCGAGGAACCTCCCCTCGCGATTCCACGCGGTAGCGCCGTGCCGAAGGAGGCAGACCTGTGGGGGAAGGAGGTTATCGACCATTGCCCCCTTCTAACCGACTCCTCTCCCCAGGGCAAGGGGGTTGAGGGGGAGCAGAAGCGGTGATTGCGTGAAGCCCTACTCCTTCCGAGGCAAGACCTCCCGAAAGAAACGAGGTGCGTCGTGTCCGTTGCACAAAGCTTTCCGGCTCGGCCGCTCGCCGCGCGTTCGCGATCGAACGAGCGCGTCGTGTCGCACCTCGCCCTCGCGGAGTCGATCGCGTGGCGGTTCGTCTCCCGGACCCGGGACGCGGACGATCTGCGCCAGGTCGCCTACGTCGGGTTGGTGGAGGCCTCCCGCCGATACGACCCGGCGAAGGGGAAGGACTTCCTCGC
Source organism: uncultured Ruaniaceae bacterium (assembly GCA_947251855.1). Next base: position 2,171 of record CAMXUZ010000014.1, on the reverse strand, counting down.
CTTTGCCGTGCCCACCATCACCGGTGAACTCAAGCGGCACGTGCGCGATCAGGGCTTCGCAGTGCGCCCTCCACGCCGAATCCAGGAACTGCGGCTGAGCGCGATCCGCGCCCGTGAACAGCTTGCGCAGGAACTCCGGCGCGAACCCACGTGTGAGGATATCTCGGCACACCTGCAGGCCCCTCGGGCGCAGGTACAGGAGGCGCTCGATTCCGGTGCGTGGGCAGCCTCGCTCGAGGCCGATGAGGCGCGGGGCAAAGAGGTCATCGACAAGGCCTCCCCATTCGAGCGTTTCGAGCTGCTGGCGAGCCTCGGGCCGGCGGTGCGCGGCCTACCCGCTCGGGAACGCCGCATCCTTTACCTCCGCTTTTTCAAGGAATACACCCAGGAGGAGATCGCGCGCACGGTGGGCGTCACCCAAGTGCACATATCACGGCTGATCTCCTCGATCCTCACGCAGTTGCGCGCGATGTTGGACGGGTCGGCGTTGGAACCGGTCGGTGAGCAGGTGGCCAAATGAGACCCCGCCCACCGTTAACCCTGATCGGGAAGGTCAGCCACTGCGGCGAGAACATCGGAGGTCGTGACGGCGAGCAGGGCCGGGTCCGGCTCGGCCGAGAAGGTCTCGCCGCGGCGCACGGCCGGGTCAGTGAGCACGATATGTGGTCCCGGCGGCGGGCCCCACTCCTGTGGTGGAGCGGGACCGAAGAGGATCACCGAGGGGATCGCGTACGCCGAGGCGAGGTGCGCCGCTCCCGTATCGGCGGAGATGACCAGGGAGGCCCCGGCGATCTGCGCAGCGAACTCGGCGAGCCCCGTCGTTCCCGCCTGTACCGCAGCCGTCTCAAGACCCGCCTGCCGGGCCACCGCCACCGCGCGCGGACGCTCAGCGGCGCTGCCGGTGAGAACGACGCGCCGGCCCTGCTCGGTGAGCACCCGGGCGACGCGGGCGAACCTCTCCACCGGCCACTGCCGCGAACCGTAGAAGGCGCCGACGTGGATGACAACGGCCCCGGGAACCTCCACGGGAGCCAGTGGACGGGAGATCGCCACCTCGTCCGGATCGCCCGGCATACCGAACGCCTCTACGAGCCGGACCCACCGCCACCGCTCCAGGATCCCGTCCAGCCACGCCGGGCCACTCCCGCCGTGCGCGACGACGTGCGGAGCGTCAAGCGCATCGATGACCGCCCGGCTTTCGGGGCCGTTGCCGTGCATGTTGATCGCGGTGTGCACCCGGCCGGGGGCGATGTCCAATGGAGCGTCCAGGCCGGGGGTGGGGTGCAACGCGTCCACCCCGCTGATGAGGTCGACGATCGGGCCCAGCCACCCGGGCACGGCAAGAACGAGCCGATGATCGGGGCGCGCCCGTCGGATCGCGTGGATCGCGGGGACGGCGACGAGCAGATCACCGAGTTTCAGCGCCCGCAGCACGAGCGTTTCAGGAGGAGCGGCCATCCCTTAACCTACACACCCCGCCCCGCCTCCTGCCAACGGGCCGCGACCAACGCTCGTGTTTCCCGCCCGCGACCCGAAACGAGGAGATTGCCATGACACTGCAGTTTGCCGCCCCCGGTACAGCCGCCGCGAAGATGGCCGATGAGCCTCTCGCAGTGCTCTTCGACCGCGACGACACGCTCATCGCCGACGTCCCCTACAACGGCGACCCGGACGCGGTGGAACCCGTACCCGGCGCGCGGGAGGAACTGCAGCACCTGCGCAGGGCCGGGCTCAAGATCGGGGTCGTGACGAACCAGTCCGGCGTTGCCCGCGGATACATCACTACCGCCCAGATGCGGGCGGTGAACCGGCGGGTGGACGACCTGCTCGGCCCCTTCGACACGTGGCAGGTGTGCCCGCACGAACCTGCGGACTTCTGCTCGTGCCGCAAACCGCTCCCGGGGCTCGTGCTCGCCGCTGCCTGCGAACTCGGGATCGCCCCGCAGCGCTGCCTCGTCGTCGGCGATATCGGCAGCGATATGGAAGCCGCAGCGGCGGCCGGGGCACACGGCATCCTCGTGCCCACGCCGGTCACGTTGCTCCACGAGATCGAAGCAGCTCCGGAAGTGGCAGGAACCCTCGCAGAAGCGGTCCGCCGCGTGCTCGCGCAGGTGCGGCAATGAAGGTACTGACCGCTCGTCTGGACAGCATGGGAGACCTGCTGCTCGCGG
>CAMXUZ010000013.1 GCA_947251855.1 uncultured Ruaniaceae bacterium | reverse complement strand
AAGATGAACCCCAATGCGGTGGTGATGATGCCGAGGAAGAAGGCGAGCCACATCCCATCGATGCCCAAGCCAATTCCCGTGCGGACGTTGCCCGCACCCTGCTGGCGAGCAACCGCGGCGGTGGTGGCGTAGGCGAGGAAGATGAAGACGGACACCGCCGTCATGAGGATCGTCGAGGCGAGGCTGAGCCCGGCGAGGGGCGCGCGGCCGAGGTGGCCGACGACGGCGGAGTCGATGAGCACAAAGATGGGTTCGGCGATGAGTGCGCCGAGAGCGGGCCACGCCAGTGCGAGGATCCGCCGGTCGATCGCCCGGTTAGTTTCGAGGGAATCGGTCACGATTGAAAAGCCTATAGAAGTTGTTCCGCTGCGGTGCAGCCACGCTCATCGTAGTAGTGAACACCTTCGCTTAGCGTGTCGGGGCGAACAACGTATAGTGTCACTGCTACCGGGTTATCCACAGGCGCGGAACTCCTACACACCGTGATGCTTCTGCCCGCAGACTCTCGGTAATTTTTTGAAAGAATGGATCGCTGTGAGCACCACTGACCTGACCACTCCAAGCGCACCGGAGTTCGATCGGACTCCGCCGCAAGACGTTGCCGCGGAACAGAGTGTGCTCGGTGGGATGATGCTCTCCAAGGACGCGATCGCCGATGTCATTGAAGTGTTGCGGGGAAGTGATTTCTACCGTCCCGCGCACGAGGCGATCTATGACGCGGTCATCGACCTGTACGGCCGGGGCGAACCCGCCGACGCCGTCACCGTTGCTGCCGAGCTCACGAGCCAGGGCGAACTCTCCCGGATCGGCGGGGCCCCCTACCTGCACACCCTCATTTCCTCGGTGCCGACCGCCGCGAATGCCGGTTATTACGCCCGGATCGTGCAGGAGCGGGCGGTGTTGCGCCGTCTGGTCGAGGCGGGAACCCGGATCGTCCAACTCGGGTACGGCACCGATGGCGGCGACGTTGACGAAGTAGTCAACACTGCGCAGGCGGAAGTGTATGCGGTCACCGAACAGCGCACCTCCGAAGATTACCTGCCGCTCGGTGAGATCATCAGCCCGACCTTGGAGGAGATCCAGGCGGCGGCGAGCCGGGGTTCTGAAGCCATCGGTGTCCCCACCGGTTTCCGCGATTTCGACGAGGTCACCCACGGCCTGCACCCCGGACAGATGGTCGTCGTCGCTGCCCGCCCGGCGGTCGGGAAATCCACCTTCGGGATCGACATCGCCCGCGCAGCGAGCATCAAACACAAGCTTCCCGCGGTGATCTTCTCCCTGGAGATGAGCCAGACCGAGATTGCCATGCGGATGCTCTCGGCGGAGTCGGAAGTCCCGCTGCAGAACATGCGCAAGGGGATGATGCGGGATGAGGATTGGGATCGTCTCGCCCGCGCGCTCAACAAAGTCTCCGATGCGCCGCTGTTCATCGATGATTCTCCCAACATGTCCCTCATGGAGATCCGCGCGAAGTGCCGCCGACTCAAGCAACGAAACGATCTCAAGCTGGTGATCATCGACTATCTGCAGTTGATGAGCTCGGGTAAACAGGTGGAATCGCGCCAGCAAGAAGTCTCGGAGTTCTCCCGCGCGATCAAACTCCTCGCCAAGGAACTCGAAGTACCCGTGATCGCGGTCTCCCAGCTCAACCGCGGGAGCGAGCAGCGAACTGATAAAACTCCGCAGATGAGTGACCTTCGGGAGTCCGGCGCGATCGAACAGGATGCTGACATGGTCGTGCTCATCCACCGCGAAGACCTGTACGAGAAGGAATCCCCCCGGGCGGGGGAAGCGGATCTCATCATCGCGAAACATCGAAACGGCCCGACGGCGACGATCGCCGTCGCCTTCCAAGGTCACCTCGCGCGTTTCTCTGACATGGCCCACTAGGGTGGAGGGTTGAGTGACTAGGATTCGCGACGTCGCGGATCGCGCAGGTGTATCAACGGCGACTGTCTCGCGCGTGCTGAACGGAATACCGGTGCGGGAGGACCTCGCCGAAGCGGTGCGGTCGGCGGTTGCCGAGTTAGGGTATGTCCCTCACGCCACTGCCCGCTCCCTCCGGCGCGGACAGTCGGACGTTATCGCCCTCGTTGTCCCCGATGTGGAGAATCCTTTCTTCACGACGATTGCACGTGCCGTAGAGGATGTTGCGCAAGAGGCGGGCTACTCCGTCGTGCTGTGCAATTCCGATGACGACGTGAAGAAGGAAACGAAATACCTCGAGATCGCCGCTCGCGAAAACATGGCGGGTGTGATCATCGCTCCTGCGACGGCCGATCCGGCCATCTCAACTCTACTAGCGAGCCGTCGGGGGGTCGTCGTCATCGACCGCGAGGTGAACTTCGACATCGACCAGATCACGTTCGACAACGTGCAGCTCGGCCGACAGGCGACGCGAAAATTATTGGACAAGGGTCACGAGCAGATTGTCTGTGTTACCGGCCCGCGAACCACGAGCACAGCGGTGCAACGCGCGAACGGATGGCAGCAGGAGCTGATATCGGCCGGTTACCCGCCGGACGAAAGCGCCCTCACGTACGCGAATTTCCGCGTCGACGGAGGAAAGGATGCCGCTGCCAGGTACCTCGAAACCGGTCTGCTTGGTGGCCGCGCTACGGCGATCCTCGCGACGAACAACCTCGTTGGTGTAGGTGTTCTCCAAGCTCTTTCGACCTTGAAATCTAGCAGTCGGAGTCACGTGGACGTGGGCATTATTGGTGATCTCCCGTTCGCGACCTCGGATCTAAGTTCCGTTTCAGTCACTAGCCTGTCGCCGGGCGAGATGGGGAAGGCTGCGATTCAGCGGCTCCTTGCCCAGATCGATGCTCGGCTCAACGACGCTCTGGTCAAAAGTAACCATTAGCGATTCGTCACGTTTCAGCGCGGGGTTCACCGGCCATCGTCTCGGTACGACGCTGATGGGCTGAGCGCATCCGTGCATGGGAGCCAGCGAGATGCATCGTCAAGATCTTTCGGGCGTTCTCAAAGTCTCCCGATTCCGCTGCCTCAAGCAGTTCGACGTGATCGCTATAGGAAGGGTTGAGATCGGGATCTTCCGCGTTCGTGATCTCCAAGATTGCAGAAAAGGTCGGCCGGTAGTTGAGCCAAACATCGGTTAGGCGCCTAAGGTTGGCAGCTTGGTACAGGGCAGTGTGGAACTCGAGGTCATAATGCGCATACGCGGCCGTGTCTCGCTGTTCAACGGCCGCGAGCATCTTCTTCAATGCAGCGTGAGCAGGATGAGTATCTCGCTCGGGATTCTCGATCATGAGCCGTAGAGCCTCGACCTCGATGAGCTGGCGCAGGTGGTACAACTCATCAATATCGTCCTGGGTGAGCCCGATGACGTAGGTGCGCCCGCGACGGGCGCCAACGAGGCCTTCGCTCTCAAGTTGCCGGAGTGCGTCGCGTACGGGGCCACGGCTCACCATGAGCGCTTCAGAGATGCGTGTTTCAACGAGATGTGTCCCAGCGCTTAGCTCGCCAGTGATGATCAGTCGCCGTAGCCGATCTACCACCTGCTCGCTCAAGGCAGAGTGAGAAACCGACTGAGACGACGTAAGCGCGTCCAGGGCCATGTGCACCTCCATTCGTTACAAGGCTTTGAGCGATTTCTGGGCTCATTGGTTCTACGCCGACCCCAGGATTACACATCCGCCGCTTAAGGGTTCAGTTTGCCAGAGATTTACTTTACTCATACAGTAGCGTCTATTGTTAACAGTTGCCAGACAGGCGTGGGAGCCGGTCCTGGTATTCCGTTGACGAGTACAAGTCTGAGGACGGCATCGAGAGGCTTGTTTCGATGACTTGACCTACAACGAATGTTTTAGAGATTAGGACTCAATGACGAAAAGACGCGTAGCTGTATTAGCGACATTATCGTTAGCAGGTAGCCTCCTCTCGGTGTCAGCAGCTGCTGCTGGAACCGAGGGTGCTTCGGCTGAGGTTTCCACGAACTCCATAGGCATGGACCTGGTTGATATCCCGTCCGGGACCTTCCTGCAAGGAACTTCGGGCCCTCCCCGGGACGATCAGCCCCACCTGGATGGGCGAGGTTACTTGGACGAGGAGCCCCAGTACGAGGTCAATATCTCTTCGGGCTTTAAGATATCTGCAACTCCCGTCACGAATGCCCAGTACGAGGAGTTCGATCCTGACCATGCGCTCCTGAGGGACAAGTTGGGCTTCTCTTCTGAGGATGATGAGGCCGTTGTTTTCGTCAGCTGGCACGACGCCGTGGAGTTTACCGAATGGTTGTCAGAAAAAGAAGGAGTTACTTACCGGCTGCCCACGGAAGCGGAATGGGAATATGCCGCGCGGGCTGGCACGACGACAGACTATTGGACGGGCGATGAACTTCCTGAAGAATTTTGGCTGAATCAGCAAAAGAGCTGGTTTCCAGGTGTCAGTGCAGGGCACGAAGAAGTCTCTCTGCAAGTCGGGCAGACTCCCGCGAATCCGTTCGGGTTGCACGACGTTCACGGCTTGGTCGAAGAGTGGGTGTTGGATTGGTACGGGCCGTACGAAAAGGGAGCGCAAAACGATCCCGTGGGCCGTGTTGATGGCGAGTTCAAAGTGACACGTGGAGGCAGCCACTCAACTCAGATGGAGACCGAAGGTGCTTGGCCCACGTACCTGAGGTCGGCTTCTCGGGCCGCCACGGTACCCGAGACGCGAAATTGGGCGACCGGATTCCGAGTTGTGCAAGGCGAACTTCCTCAATCAGAACCACTCCCTGAACCGGATCCAGATGAGATATTTCAAGATGTGAGCCAGGAAAGGGTGGAGCCAGAAGACGCTACCGACGACGGGGAACCATACTTTGAAGGCCCTCGCTCCTTCATAAATCTCGAGACGGCACCTAGGGGCCCATTTTTCGGCCACAATCATCAGCCCGCGGTGACTGAGATGCCTAACGGCGACCTGATGGCAATTTGGTACTCGACTGAAGGGGAAGAAGACCGGATACTGAAGCAAGCAGGCGCTCGGCTGCGTCATGGCGAAAGCGAATGGGATGAGGCATCGGTATTTTGGGATGCTCCTGGTCGCAATGTTCATGGAAACGAACTCTGGTGGGACGGGGAAGAAACGCTCTACCATTGGTCAGGAATCTCAGCGCTTGAAACTTATGGGGCGTTAGCCCTGGTGCAACGAACGTCCACGGACAACGGGGCAACATGGTCCAAGCCCGAACTGATTCAACCAGAACACGGGTTACGAAATCAGGTCATTGCTGCAGCAACGCAGCTCTCAGATGGGCGGCTATTACTGCCCGCGGACGCGACCCCGTCGAGTGGAACAGCCGTCCATATCAGTGACGACGGTGGCGAGACCTGGTGGGATCCAGGGACGGACGTTCTTGGAAACGCCCCGATCACGGAAGAGATGCACGAGGCCAATGCTCCGGAATTCGTCGATGGCGGGTCAGGAGACTGGATCGCGGGTTTCCATGCATCCATCGCGGAGCTCTCCGACGGTCGGCTCCTCGCGCTCGGGCGCGGCGACAGTCTGGGCGAAGCGGAAGAAAAGGAAGCGACAAGATCTCCGAGCATGGACGGTTTTGGTAATGCTGTGACTCTGGGGGCACCCGAGCCCAATGCCGTAGTTGATATGCCAGAAGGTGTTCTGAGTGATGTCGACGACTTCACGATTGCGACGTGGATCAAGCGCAACTCGATGGCCGGGCAGAACTGGTCGCGGGTGTTCGACTTTGCTTCTCAAAAAGGGAACGGGATGTTCCTTGCGATCGAAGGCGGCGGCACGGGACCACGGTTCACCATTGAGTCGCCGGACGCCTCGGGTCAGCAAACGGTCACGTCACCTGAACCTCTCGGGCAAGGGTGGAACCACCTCGCAGTGACGAAATCAGGTGATACAGTAACGATCTTCGTCAACGGCGAAGCGGTCGGCGAAAGCGATGAGATCACGCTAAATCCGTCAGACCTCGGGGATACGTCGTACAACTGGATCGGCCGATCCATTTACGGGGATCCAACCCTGAGTGCCTCTATCGACGAATTCCGAATTCTTCACGGCGCTTTGGAAGCTGACGAAGTGGGCGATCTCATGGAGAACTCGCTCCAAGTTTCTGATTCACAGGAAGTGCTGCGCTACTCCTTCGATGAAGATGGAGGTTCTCATGTTGAAGATTCGTCCGGAAACCAACATCACGGAGTCATTGATACGACGTTCAACTTCAACGGATGGATGCCACAGAGTATCTCGGAGGATCGGGGAGAGACATGGTCATACTCCTCGAGTGAGTTCGAGCCGCTCGAAGGGGGCCAGCGTGGCTTCCTGTTAGAGCTGGAAGAAAACGATGCGCTCATGTTCGCAACCTTCGCGCCAGTGACGGAATTCACTGATGAGAACGGCGATGATTTTGTCGGCTCGGGGTTGTTCACCGCTGTGTCATTAGACGACGGAGAAACATGGCCATACAAGCGACT
>CAMXUZ010000012.1 GCA_947251855.1 uncultured Ruaniaceae bacterium | reverse complement strand
GGGGCCGGGCGGACTCCTGGCTGCCAACCTCGGCGGTTCCCGTGGGGCCTCGGCTCGCGCCCACGCTCCTCGCCGTCACTGTCATCGGACTGCTCACCTTCACCTGGCCGCTGTTCGTCGACTCCGGCGCCGCCGTGCTCGCCTCCCCGACCGGCCATTCGGCAACCGCCCCACTCATTCTCGGCGTCGTGCTCGCCCTGTCGCTCGTCGTCACGCTCATGGCGATTTCGGACGGCGGTATGGACGTTCGGGCCGTCGCCCTCCTTGGTCTCCTCTCCGCCGTGGGGGCACTCATCCGCCCGATCGCGGCGGGCACCGGCGGGGTGGAGACGGTGTTCATCCTCCTCGTGCTCGGCGGGCGAGTGTTCGGGCCCGGGTTCGGGTTCCTGCTCGGGGTGAGCACGCTGTTCTCCTCCGCGCTGCTCACCGGCGGGGTGGGCCCGTGGCTGCCGTTCCAGATGCTCGCCGCGGGCTGGGTGGGCCTCGGGGCGGGACTCCTGCCGCGCCGAGTGGGCACACGCGGGACGCGCGGATCCCGGGTGGGGGAGCTTTCGTTGCTCGCGGGGTACGGAGCCGTGAGCTCGGTAGCGTTCGGGGTGCTGCTCAACCTGTCGTTCTGGCCGTTCGTGGCGGGGATGGGCACCGACATCTCGTTCGTGCCCGGCGATCCGCTCGGCTCCAATCTGGCGAGGTTCGCCTCCTATTCGATCGTCACCTCCCTGCCGTGGGATCTCACCCGGGCGCTCACGACCGCGGCGGGGGTGCTCGTGCTCGGCCACCCCGTGCTGGTGACGTTACGGCGAGCCGCGAAGCGGGCGGTGTTCGTGGACCCGCCGCGCTCTGCGGGTGACCCCGCGGCCGCTCAACGCTCTTCGACGGCGTAACGTGCGGCGTCATCATCAAGCGGAGTTCCCCACGATGCATCCGGGAAGAGGGCGCCGGCTCGAGCCAGAACTTGCGGGTGGCGAGAATATCGGTTGCATTTTCCCGACCTCTTCCTGTTCTAGACTGTTCTCTGTTTACGGCAGGCTCAGCGAAGAATTGCAGATCGTTGCTGAAGGGAGCGGCAAGGTAATGGCCAGGATCAGAGTCGGTTCGGGTTTCGGAAAGGTCTCCCTCACAGCGGCTCTTCAGAAGGTCGCGTCGGGCGACAGGATCGTCCTTGATCCCGGTACGTACGAAACGGAACAGCTGATCCTCAACGGGGTGCAACTGGAAGGCGCCACAGATCGAAACGACGTATTCATCCATGGTTCCTTCATCATCAAAGGCCATTGCACCTTCCGCAATCTGACGCTCAATCCTTTGCCGTATAAGAACGGGATCTACCTGAACACGCCCCGTAACATGGCAACAATCACGAACTGCGCCGTTCTACCCGATCCAAGTGGCAAATACCCGGCCATCTGGGCCGGGGAGGGCAACAGCCTCGTGTTGAAGAATACGGCCGTGCAGGCCGATACGAGTGCCGCAGATGCGATCTCGGTGCAGGTGGAAGCGGGCACGCTACACGCAACGACTTGCGAACTCGGACGTATGTATTTCACGAACTCGAAAGCGGATCTGATCGACTCAGGATCGACCATTATTCTCGCCGCGGACGGTTCCCGGGTCCGCACCTACGGGAGCCATCGGATCAGTTCGGAGCCCAAGAAGCGCATGTTCGTCCTCTCCGGGCAATCAGTCTGCGAGTTTCCACACCTGGAACTCACGGAGAAGGACGATGAGGGGTTCGCGGACAACAGCTTGGTGCAGATCGGGGAAGTCGTTCAGAGCAACGAGCATTCAGTCTCAGTGATCACCAAGAACGAGGCCCGGGTCAATAGCGCGAGCTCTCGGGTGAGGGTCATCGATCAGGACGCCGCTCCCGAACCGCCTCCATCCCGTCCGAAAACCATAACCTGGCCGCTGGAGCATGCTGGCGCATTCGACTCCACGATCGCGCCACAACTGAGTCCTGGTGATACGGTGTTGCTCGAGCAGGGAGACTACGTCATCGAGGGCGAACTGCTCCTCCTGCCCGGGGTACGACTGCAGGGGAAGGGCAAGGAACGCACCCGGCTCATCGGTTGCCTGCGGGCGGCGTCGGCTGGAGACTCCGAAATCACCGATCTCACCGTCGCAACCCCCTCTCCGGATGTACCCGCCGTCCTCGTCGGTGAATCAGATGCCCACCTCACCCTGGAGCAGGTGACCTTGGAACCGGCCGCAGGCCCGGATGGAAGCAACATCGTCGAGTCCCAAGGAGCCCTCACCTTGAGAGCATGCAGCGTCGATATTTCTACGGTCCCGGAGAACACGTGGGCAACCGTCCTCGTCTCGGCCACCGGTCGGCTCGAGGCGGTGGACTGCGGCTTCGACTCGCTCCACGTGGTGCACGGGGCGAGTGCCTCGCTCTCTGGTTCTTTCTCCTACGCTCTGACCGCGGAGGCGGATGGCACGATCACGGTCACCGACGAGCACCATAGTCACGATAACGGCGGCTACTGCGAGATCCGAGCCGCTGACGGCGGCACGATCCACATCCCCTCCCTCACCGCTTCCACGGACGATCTGTGCATCTCACTTGAAGGCGGAACCGTTGATCTGACCACCTTCGGATCCACTGACGATGAAACTTTCAAAGTGGTTCGCAACGGTGGTGAGATCACCGGAATCGACCCCGGCGCCTATGACCTCTTCGAGGTGACTGAGGGCGATGAGGCGCAAGCCGTGCACTTCGCCACCCGAGGGGCTCCTGCCCAGGCTCACGACCGTGGCCTGGACTCGCGCGCACCGATGGGCGTAGAAGACCACCCCGACTGGGACGACGTCGCGTCGAGCGCTACCGACGAGCGCGTGAAGGATGACGGCGACCCGCTCACCAGACTCTACGACCTCGTCGGTCTGGCGAAGGTGAAGAAGCAGGTACAGAGCATCGCGAACGCCGTGAAGCTACGGCAGAAACGCCTCGAACTCGGGCTGCCGGCCGATTCCGATTTCACCCTCCACAGCATGTTCCTCGGTAACCCCGGGACAGGAAAGACGACGGTGGCGCGGTTGCTCGGCAAGGCGATGCACGAGGTCGGCGCGGTGATCAGCGAGAGTTTCGTCGAGGTGGGGCGTGCCCAACTCGTCAGTGATGTCATCGGCGGTACCGCGAAACAGACCCGGGAGGTGTTGGAGAGCGGCCGCGGCGGTGTGATCTTCATTGACGAGGCCTATTCCTTGGCGACCGAGGATTCCAGCGGCTTCGCGCAGGAGGCGATCACCGAAATCCTCACTTTCCTGGAGAACAACCGTTCCGACACCATGGTCATCCTCGCGGGCTATAACGAAAAGATGCACGAACTGCTCGCGATGAATGAGGGTTTCAAGTCTCGGATCAAGCACCGCCTCGATTTCGAGGATTATTCCCCCGCTGAGATCGCTCAGATCGGTCTCGCCGAACTCGCCCGCGGCCACTACACGGTGGACGAGGAACTCTACCGACGCATCGTCGGCGCTGCCTACGCCCAGAGCGCTGATCGCAGTAATGCGCGCTGGGTGCGCAATTTCAACCAGGATCTCCGTTCTCGTCAGGAGGACCGGGTGATCCTCATAGACAATCCCACCAGGGAAGATCTCATAACCATCGAAGCGGAGGACCTGCACGCCCTCGCCGGTGGCAGACCCGAGGATCGAGAGGCCCAGCTGGCACACAAGCTCGCCGAACTGGATTCCATGATCGGCCTGGGACCGGTGAAGGAATGGGTCCATTCGTTGGTCGCGCAAGCCACCGTGAACCAACGGATGCTCGAACTGGACGGCGCAATGGAACGCCCGAACTATCACGTCGCCTTCACCGGAAATCCCGGCACCGGGAAGACGACGGTGGCGCGCACCGTGGCGGAGGTATTCCACCTTCTGGGCATCCTCTCGACTCCGACAGTGGAATCCGTCCCCGCGAGCCAGTTGCAGGGCAGGTACCTCGGTCATTCGGCTGCGAACACGCATCAGGCATTCGACGCTGCAATGGGTGGAGTGCTGTTCATCGACGAGGCGCACCAGCTGCGCACGCAAGGCGGAAAGAACTCGTCGTTCAAGCAGGAGATCGTTGATGCGATGATCACCCGGCTCGAGGACGACCGCGACAAGTTCGTTGCCATCTTCGCCGGGTACACCGACGAGATGCACGAGTTCTTCCGGTCCGATCCCGGGCTCAAATCACGGGTTCCCGCCGAAATCGAGTTCCCCGATTACACCTCGGAAGAGGTAGCCGAGATCGCCAGCCGCGCCTTGGCGAAACAGTGGCGTTTCGATGCCGAGTTGCTCACCGAGATCGCCGCGAGCGCCTACACCGCTCTCCCGGCCGAAGAACGCTCGAACGGCCGCTGGGCGCGCACCTTTACCGAAGAGATCATCACCCGGCACAACAGATACGTGATCGACCACGACATTCACGGCGAGGAGATGCTGCACATCACGGAAGAGGTCCTCCGGGAGTTTCAGCCCTAGCTGTGCCACCCCGGGAGGTTGTGAACGGTTGGGGTAGGTGAACAGGCGCCACCTTGCTGCGCTCATCGTCGAAGAAGGGTGGATGCGGTTGACGCCACCCACGAGTGGCATACCTCGAAATTCTCAATGACGTGCCTAAAGCGGCGACCGCCGGATTCTGGTGACCAGCCAACGCGTTCTTCGCGAGTCCGGGAATCACAGTCAAAAGCAGTGATGGCCGGGAATGTCTCCTACTACCGATCCAGCAGGTACCGCGGCCCAGTCTCCGATTTTTCAGTCTGATTCACGCCCCGTGGGATCTTCAAGTCGTCGTTCATTCGTCCCCCTTTTCGGTGATACTCCCGGCGCATCTGTTGGGCCGATTGAACCGCTGATCATCGCCGCCCGTACCTTCCCATCCCACGTGCCTGCCGCGCGCGAGGACATCAACACGTCCCACAAGGCTGCCCAGGAGAAGAGGGAACCTCGACGGTTCCCGGCGCAGCGCGACGACGTTATGACAACTGTCATTTCACTTTCATGATTGATCCCTCTCGCGGGCGGGCCGGCATTCCGACATTGTTGGAATATGACTCCCGTTGAAAACTCGACCTCCCCGCCGGCGATTCTCCTCGAGAACGTGACGAAGGTGTTCCGAAGTCAAGGCCGCCCCCTCGCAGCGGTCGATGACGTATCCCTTGAGATCCCAAGGGGAACCGTCGTCGCGTTCCTCGGACCGAATGGGGCGGGAAAAACGACGACACTCGATATGGTCCTCGGCCTGACGGCGCCGACCCAGGGCCGCATCGAAGTACTCGGCCAAAACGCTCGGGACGCGGTACGCAGCGGAAAGATCTCGGCGGTGTTGCAAAGCGGCGGCCTGCTGCGGGATCTCACCGTGGGGGAAACCGTCGAGCTCATCGCTTCCACCTTCGATGACGCCATCTCCACGGAGGAGGCGCTCACGCGGGCGGGGATATCCGGGCTCGCGAAGCGCCGGGTGTCGAAATGCTCCGGTGGCGAACAGCAGCGGCTCCGTTTCGCCCTCGCGCTCCTACCGGATCCGGACCTGCTCATCCTGGACGAACCCACGACGGGGATGGACGTCACGGCGCGGCACGAGTTTTGGGACACGATGCATGCCGAGGCCCGGCGGGGCCGCACGATCATCTTCGCCACGCACTATCTGGAAGAGGCCGACTCCTTCGCTGAACGGATCGTCATGATCTCGGGCGGAAAGATCGTCGCTGATGGCACCACTCGGGAGATCCGCTCCCACGTCGCTGGCCGAATCGTCTCCGCCCGCATTCCTGGGGACGGCGGCACCTCCCAGGTGCCCCCGCTGGCCCAGGCGGCTGCCGCGCTTGAGGCGCGCAACGACGTCCACACCGTCCATACCGAAGGCGACCGGCTCGTCGTCCACGCGGGCGACTCCGACGCCGTCGCGCTCGCGTTGCTCACCCAATACGGCGGTGAGGACCTGGAAGTCACGTCGGGTTCGCTCGACGAAGCGTTCACCGCACTCACTCGGCACGACACGGAATTGCGGCACGGCAGCGAAGTGGCGGCGCGAGAGGAAGGGGCCAGGAAATGAATCTCACCTATCTAGGAATCGAGCTTCGCCGGGTGGTCCGCGATGTCACGACGATGTTCTTCGTGGCGCTCCTGCCCGCGTTCATGTACATCATCTTCGGCGCCTCCCAGGCGTTCGGTGGGCAGATGATCGTCGGCGGGAACGTGACGATGTACATCATGACGTCGATGGCCGCCTACGGAGCCGTAACCGCAACCACCGGGGTCGGCGGGATCGCCGCCGTGGGGCGCATGCAAGGGTGGGGGCGCCAACTCGGGCTCACGCCGCTGCCCGACGCGGGCTACGTCGCGGTCAAAGCCGCGGTGGCGTTCTTCGTTTCGATCATCCCGATCAGCCTCATCTACCTGCTGGGAACGTTCACCGGCGCGGAAGGGACCGGTAGAGCCTGGCTCATCTCCGCCCTCGTGGTGCTTATCGGCGCTGTCGTGTTCTCGCTGTACGGCCTCATGGCCGGGCTACTCTTCCCCACCGAAGCAGCCGTCGGTGCGGCGAGCGGGGCGCTGGTGATCCTCGCGTTCCTCGGCAACGTGTTCTTCCCGCTGTCGGGCGGGATGCTCACCTTCGCGAAGTTCACCCCGCTCTACGGGTACGTCGCCCTCGCGCGCTATCCCGTAACCGACGGCTACCTCGTATCCACCGAGGGCCCCCCGATCGGTCCGGAACCGTTGTGGATCCCGATCCTCAATCTCGTGGTCTGGGCGGTCATCTTCGCACTCGCGGCGCTGCTGCTGGTCCGGCGGGGTCGGTCCAGGCAATAGTACGATCCGCATAATGATCGACGACGAAACCGCCAGCGAACAGCAGTCCCTCGCCGAGCAGGCCCGCGCCGACAGCCCGAGCTCGCCCGGCGGGGAGAACACTGCCGCGCCCGGTGCTGCCAGCGACCCATGGGAGCGGTTCGGGTGGATGATGAGCGTCATCTGGCTCGTTTTCCTCGCATTCCCGATCAGCAGTGCCCTCGCCGAGCCCCCCGTGCCCCGCGCCGTCGGGCTCGCGGCAACGCTCGTTTTCGCCGTCATCTACGTCTACGGGTTCGTTCAGTTTCCGCGCCGGGGGACCAAGATGCGCGTACGAACGCTCACGTTGGTGGTGCTCGCGGCGATCGGTGGTGTTCTAGCGACGTCGATCGGGGTCGAAGCACTTGGGCTGGTGCCGTTCATCGTCGCCTTCGCGATCTTCAACCAGCCGTTTCCAAGGGCGGTGGGGATCACGATCGCGTGCCTGGTCGTCATGGCGATCGCACTGACGGTAGCCGGGGCGTGGCGGTACTTGTGGTTCCTCTGCGCGATCGTCATCCTCGTCGCGGTCGCAACCGGAATGACGCGGTGGATCGAGATCCGCCAGGCCCGCTACAGCCAGGTGGAGAACCAGTATCGGCTCGTGGCGGAGCGAGAAAGAGTGGCCCGCGACGTCCACGACGTGCTCGGCCATTCGCTGACCGTGATCACGGTGAAATCTGAACTCGCGCGGCGGCTCATCGACGTCGATCCGGCACAAGCGGCGGCGGAGATCGGCGAGATCGAGTCGCTCTCCAGGGAGGCGCTGGGCGAGATCCGTGCGACTGTCGCGGGGCTGCGGGTCGTGCGGCTCGCCGAGGAGCTCGAGCACGCGCGCACCGCGCTCACCAGCGCCGGGATCGCAAGTGACCTTCCCGACGATTCCGCGATCATCGACCCTCGCTACCGGATGGTCGCGGCGTGGGTACTGCGGGAAGCCATCACGAACGTCATACGTCACTCCGGGGCACAGATGTGTTGGGTCGAAATCACAGCCGATCGGCTCGTCGTCGCCGATGACGGGCGCGGAGTGGACGGCGTCGCCGGAACTGCGCTGCGCGGCGCGCGGGAACGCGTCGAAGCGTCGGGAGGCGTGCTCGAGATCGGAGCGCGGGCAGGCGGCGGGACCCAGGTGGAGGTGTGCTGGTGACACGAGAGGATGCTGCGCAGGAAGGGAGCGTGATAAAGGTCCTCCTTGCCGACGACCAAGCCCTCGTACGCGGGGCGATGGCCGCGCTGCTGCGGCTCGAGGGCGACATCGACGTCGCCGTTGAGGTGGGCACGGGAACCGAGGCGGTGGCAGCGGTCGTGGAACGGAGCGCCGCAGACGACCCGATCGACGTCTGCCTCCTGGATATCGAGATGCCGGGGCTGGACGGCATTGAAACAGCGCGGGAGCTCGCCCGCCTCGCCCCGGAGGTCAGGTCGCTCATCGTCACAACCTTCGGCCGGCCCGGGTATGTGCGCCGGGCGTTGGAAGCCGGCGCCCGCGGTTTTATCGTCAAGGACACCCCCGCCCCGGAACTGGCCAGCGCGATCCGTGCGGTGCAGCGGGGCGAACGGGTCGTCGATCCCGCTCTCGCGATGGAGTCCCTCGCGGGCGGGCCGAACCCGCTCACGGCGCGAGAGCGAGAGGTGCTCGGTGCCGCCCTCGACGGCAGCTCGGTGGCCGTGATCGCGGCGACGGTGCACCTTTCCGCGGGGACGGTGCGCAACTATCTCTCCTCCGCAATCGGGAAAACCGGCACCTCGAACCGGCTGGAGGCCGCTCGGGTGGCCGAACGCAACGGCTGGTTGTAGAGCGGCCGGGAAAGCGCTAGGAGGATTTCGGCCAGGTGTCCTCGCCGGTATCGGCGAGCGCGTTGAGGAACCGCACCACGATTTCGCGTTCCGCCTCGTCCAGGCTCGCGGCGATCCGGAACCTGCGGGCATGCTCGTGGCCGATCGTCGCCTCCGCCGCCTCGCGGGTACGTTCGGTGACGCTGAGCGCGAGGGCACGCCGATCGTGGGGGTGGGGGCGGCGCTCGATATGCCCCCCGCGTTCCAACCGGTCGAGCAGTTTCGTCGTCGAGGCGCTGGAGATTCCCAGGTGCTCGGCGACGTCGCGGGCGGTGACCACCTCGCCCTGGTCGGAACGCACGATCACGTACCGCACCGCCTTCATATCCGTGGAGGAGAGCTGCATGTACTCCTGCGAGGCCTCGCTCACCCGCTGCTCCGCCTGGCGCCAGCGAAAGATCGCGTTCATCACCTCGACGGTGCTCTCGAGCTGCGCCTCGCCCAGAGCATCGATGGCGAGGAGCTTCCCGCGCGCATCGATCACGCGCGGGTCGTGCATGCGCATCCGCAGCTCGGGGGATCGTTCGTCGCTCACAGGAATATATTAGCTTCCAGCGAGTTGCATTCCTAGGTTGACTACTAGCCAGGCTAGTTATATTTTGTTCCGGTAAGCACCTCCGGAGGTAAGGACCGCCGCATGCCGCACCGTCACCGCAGGGATCCCCGCGAGAGCAACTCCCCCTCCGGCGCCGCTCCCGCTCACCGCGCCCCTGCCGAACAGCGCACTTCGCTCCTGCGGATCGTCCTGCCCGCGCTCGTCATCCTTGCCTGGCTCGCCGCGGCCGGGGCCGGCGGCCCCTACTTCGGGAAAGTCAGCGAGGTCTCGACGAACGACTCCACCGCATATTTGCCGACGACGGCGGATGCCACGCAGGTGCAAGAACGTCTCCCGGACTTCTTGGGCAGCGATGCGATCCCCGCGATCGTCGTGATCACCGGGGAGGAGAAGCTCACCGAGGAGGAACTCGGCGAGCTGGGCGATCTTGCCGAGAAACTCGCTGACCTTCCCGAGGTGAGCGGGGAGGCGAGCCCACCCATCCCGTCCGAGGACGGCGAAGCGGTGCAGATCTTCATCCCCCTCGACTCCGAGTTGGAGGTGGATGACGCCGTCGAGACCCTGCGCGGAGAGCTTGCCTCCCAGCTCCCGGGCGGCCTCGACAGTTACGTGACGGGCCCGGCCGGGTTCCTGGGCGACCTCGTCGAAGCGTTCGGCGGCATCGACCTGCTGTTGCTGCTCGTGGCGATCGCCGCGGTGTTCGTGATCCTCGTCGTCGTCTATCGCTCCCCGTTGCTGCCGGTCATCGTGCTGACGACGAGCCTCGTTGCCCTGACCGTGGCGCTGCTCGCCGTGTGGTGGCTCGCGAAGGCGGGTGTGGTGCTGCTCAGCGGGCAGACGCAAGGGATCTTGTTCATCCTCGTCATCGGTGCGGCCACGGACTATTCGCTGTTGTACGTGGCGCGATATCGGGAGGCCCTGCGCGATCACGAACTGCGGTGGGAGGCGACGAAGGAGGCGTGGAAGGGCTCCGTCGCGGCGATCCTCGCCTCAGGAAGCACCGTGATTGCGGGCCTGCTGTGCCTCCTGTTGAGCGAACTGCAGTCCAACCGCGACCTCGGGCCGATCGCCGCCATCGGCATCGTATTTGCGATGCTCACCGCGTTGACCCTCCTACCGGCCCTGCTCATGGCGTTCGGGCGGGTGGCGTTCTGGCCGAAGCGCCCGCAACTGCTCACGGATGGGGACCCGGAGGCGCACCTGCCGACGAAGGGTGTGTGGGCCCGGTTACCGAAGTTCGTGGACCGGCGCGCCCGCCCGATCTGGATCATCACGATCGTCGTGCTGCTCGGAGCGTGCGTGGGGATGGGTCAGCTCAAGGGCAACGGCGAACCGGAAAGCGAGCTCGTACTCGGCCAGCCCGAAGCCTGGGATGGCCAAGAGGTCCACGGCGAACACATCCCGGGCGGTT
>CAMXUZ010000011.1 GCA_947251855.1 uncultured Ruaniaceae bacterium | reverse complement strand
TGCCGTATGCGAGCACGCAGGTGGTTCAGCGTGACGACGGCGAACTGCCCACGATGCACGCGTGTGGCCACGACATGCACGTGGCCGCGATGATCGGCGCCGCCCAGGAGCTCGCCGTCGATTCTTCATGGACGGGAACGCTCATGGTCGTGTTCCAACCCGCGGAAGAGACCGGTGAAGGCGCCCGGGCGATGCTCGCGGACGGCTTTTTCGAACGGTTCGGCCGACCGGACGTCGTGCTCGGCCAACATGTCACGCCCCTACCTGCCGGTTACCTCGGCGCCCACCAGGGACCCGCGTTCGCTGCCGCGGATTCCATTCAGATGAACATTTTCGGACGCGGCGGGCATGGATCGCAGCCCGAACGCACGGTCGACCCGATCCTTCTCGCCGCCTCGATCATCGTGCGGCTGCACACGCTCGTCGCACGGGAGGTGTCCGCATTCGAGACGGCGGTACTCACCGTCGGCGAAATCCAGTCCGGTTCTGCGCCGAACGTCGTGCCGGATACCGCGGAGATCCGGATGAGTCTGCGCACGTACAACCCGGTGGTGCGGGAGCGACTGCTCGCCGCGATCGAGCGCGTAGCTGCTGGGGAGGCGAAGGCCGCGGGGGCGCCCCGGCACCCAGAGTTGGAGTTCCTCCAATCCTTCCCGGTGCTCATCAACGACCCCTCCGCGACCGCTCGGACGAACCAGGCCCTCCAGCAACTCTCCGGGGTGCGGGTGATCGACCCCGGTGCGCTCACCTCCAGCGAGGACATCGGTGAGTTCGCCACCGCCGCGGGTGCTCCAGCGGTGTACTGGCTCCTCGGCGGGGCCGATCCGGCGCTCAGCGACGGTGTGCAGGACGCCACCGAGCTGGAGCAGATCATGGCGAACCAACCCTCGAACCACT
Source organism: uncultured Ruaniaceae bacterium (assembly GCA_947251855.1). The sequence continues at coordinate 1,732 of CAMXUZ010000011.1, read as the reverse complement.
CCCCGCACTACGCGCCGGTGATCGAACCGACGCTCGGGATTGGGGTGGCCGCGCTCGTCATCGCCGCGAAGGAGTGGCTAGGCGAGGTGTGAGCCTGGGACTTAAGGCCGCCGCGGGGCCGGTACTGCGCGATTATCGTTACGAGCATGACGCCTCTCCGCTCACACCGCGCCGCCGCGCTCCTTATCGGCGCCCTCATCGCCGCTCCCCTCGCTGCCTGCTCCGCTGACGTTCCCGACGCGCAGCCGCCAGTTTCGCAGTCGCCGGAATCCGAGGGCGCAGGCTCTCCGGCCGCGGAGGATTGGCTCGCGCCTGACGCCGCGCTCGCCGACGTTATGAGCGTGGACGGCAAGACCCTCGTGGACGAGCTCGACCGGCTGCCCCTATCCGAGCGGCCGGAGTTCATCGCCTCGGTGCGCAGCGACGAGGTGCTCGTGAACGTCGATGGTCAGGAGGGCAGCATCGACCTTCCCGACGACGAATTCTACGTCTCGATCGCGCCGTACGCCGAGGAGAGCCACGAGTGCTTCTACCACTCCCTGACCACCTGCGTGGGCGAGCTACGCAGCGAAGCCGTGCACGTCGTCGTCACCACTGATGACGGCGAGGTCGTGGTGGATGAGGAGACGGAGACGTTCGCGAACGGTTTCCTCGGGCTGTGGCTCCCCCGCGACATCAGCGGCACCATCGAGGTCACCCACGCCGAGGGCACGGTGAGCGCGCCCATCGCAACGGGCGCCGACGACCCGACCTGCGTGACGACGCTGCAGCTCACCTAGCCCTCGAGCATTTCGTCCGTGACGTGGTTGCCGGACTGGGCCGTGCGGATCCAGTCGGCGAGGTCGTAGCCCTCGTCGCGGGCGTGGGCGAGGTATTCCTCCTGCACATCGACCTCCATCGTGGGCGTACGTGCGAGGAGCCACAGGAACTTGTGGTCGGGGGTGCCCACGAGGGCGTGTTGGTAGTCCGGATCGATCTGCAGCACCCAGTAGTCGGCCTCGGTGAACGGGATCCACCGCAGCCCTTCGGGTAGGAAGGAGACCTTCAACTGGGCGGGGCCCTCGCCGACCTTCGCGCGGCCGAGGGCTTGCACGGGTTCGTTGTTCTCGTCGCGGGAGCGGTTGTCGACGACGATCTCGCCGTCCTCTAGCCGATAGGTGGCGGTGACGTCGGTCGCGTTGTCCTCGTACTTCATCGGCAGGCGCCCGATTTCGAACCAGGTGCCGAGGTAGCGTTCAAGGTCGAGGTCGGGAAGCGGTGTGGGTGTCATGGTGTTGCCTCTCTTTCTGGGTCGAGATCAATGCGCCGCAGGAGGCCCGCGTCCAGGGCGACGATCACCGTGGATGCGGACATGAGGAGCGCCCCCACGCTCATCGGCATGACGAAGCCGATGGGCGCGAGCACCCCGGCGGCGAGTGGCACTGCGATGAGGTTGTACGCGCTCGCCCACCACAGGTTCTGCTTCATCTTTCGGTAACTGGCCCGCGACAGGGTGATGACGGAGAGCACGCCGCGGGGGTCGGAGGAGGCGAGGATGACTCCGGCGGAACCGATGGCGACGTCGGTGCCCGCCCCGATCGCGACTCCCACGTCCGCGCGGGCGAGGGCGGGTGCGTCGTTGACGCCGTCCCCCACCATGGCAACGCGGCGCCCCTCTCCCTGGAGTTCGGCGACCTTATCCGCCTTCTCCTCCGGGCGCACCCCCGCGAACACGCGGTCGATGCCGAGTTCC
>CAMXUZ010000010.1 GCA_947251855.1 uncultured Ruaniaceae bacterium | reverse complement strand
CCTGCTCGGCGAGCGTGGCGATCCCGCCGCGACCGATGGCTTGGTCGGGTTGGCCGGCGCCCGGATCGAGGGTGGGATCCCCGCTGCCGACGAGGGTGATCCCCTCGGGGTCGGAATCGGTGCCATCGACGACGCTGGTCGCGAAGCGGTAGGTCGCCCCGGCCGCGTCAAGGGCCGCGATCGCGGTGAGGAGTTTGGTGGTGGAGGCAGGCACCTTGGGCACTTCCGCGTTCAGTTCACCGAGGCTCTGGCCCGTTTCCGCATCGCTGATGAGGACTCCGGGGTCCGGGCCCACGTTCGGGTCAGCAGCGAAGTCCTCGACGAGCGCGGCGACCTCCTCTTCGCCGGGAACCGGCGCGTCCGGGTCGGGGGCGAGCGCCGCGTGCGGCGACGCCGTCGGGAGGTCCGCGGTGGGGAACGGTTCCGGATCGGGCCACGGCTCGCTCAACGTCAGCGGGCCGGGAACGACGTCATAGATATCGGCGACGACGTACCCGCCGCCGAGAATGGCGACGGTCAACGCGACGGGGATCCACGACTTCGGCCGCGTGGTAGGCCGCCTCGTGGGAGTTCTCGGTGCCATAGTGGTTCAGTATCCCTTAGGCTCTGATGAGAAGCCGCATCAACACTGCGTGCACATACCACTAGAAGAGGAAGACTGTGGAGTTCGACGTCACGATCGAGATCCCCAAGGGTCAACGAAACAAGTACGAGGTTGACCACGAAACGGGGCGCATCCGCTTGGACCGGATGCTGTTCACCTCAACCCGGTACCCGGACGATTACGGGTTCATCGAAGGAACACTGGGGGAGGACGGCGACCCGCTCGACGCACTCGTCCTCCTTGAAGAACCCACCTTCCCCGGTTGCCTCATCCGTTGCCGCGCGCTGGGAATGTTCCGGATGCGTGACGAAGCGGGCGGGGACGACAAGGTCCTGTGCGTCCCCAAGGGCGACCAGCGGGCGTCCTGGCGCAGCGATATCGACGACGTATCGGAATTCCACCGCCTGGAGATACAGCACTTCTTCGAGGTGTACAAGGACCTCGAACCCGGCAAGTCCGTTGAGGGCGCCCACTGGGTGGGCCGCGAGGACGCCGAGGCGGAGATCCGCCGCTCCTTCGATCGGGCGAAGGACGCCGGTATCCCCAACCACGGATCCGCTCCCAAGCTCGACTGATTCCGGGGTCGATCGCCGCCAGGTCCGACGACCGCTTCGGTAGACCCCACGCTCAGAAGAAACCCCGTTGCACCGAGGATCACATGGTGCAACGGGGTTACTTTTCGTCAGGTGAGCACGATGACGTGCGCGGCGCGGGCCGCCGGCTCGGACGGGGCGGGTGGTGCCCGCGTTAGATCCGCACGGCGCTGGGCAACACGTTCGCCCACCACATCGGCACGAGTTCGACGGTCTTGCCGGGGCTCGGCGCGTGCAGCCGCATTCCGTTGCCCGCGAAGATCGCGACGTGGTAGATCCCGCTGGGAGAACCGTTGTTGGAGTAGAAGAACAAGTCGCCGGGCTTCATGTTGTTCACCGACACCTTCGTGCCCACGTTGTACTGCGCGCCGGAGCTGCGTGGCAGGTTCACTCCCGCCTGGGCGAACGCGGCCATCGTCAGTCCCGAACAGTCATACGAGTTGGGACCAGCGCTTCCCCACACGTAGGGCTTGCCGATCTGGGTCTTCGCCCACGCGAGCGCCGTTGCGCCTGCGCTGGAGGACTCCGGCGGCTTGGGCTTCGGATCCGGTTTCGGCTTGGGTTTGGGTTTGGGCTTGGGCGCATCCGCCGTCGGCGAGGGGGACGGGGTGCTCGTCGGGGTAGGTGACGGAGTGGCCGTCTGGGTCGGTGACGGTGATGAGGTCTGGGAGGGTGAGGGCGAGCTCGTGGGCGTGGCCGACGGGCTCGACGAGGGCGAGCTCGACGGCGATGGTTCAGACGAGGGCTCGGAAGAGGGTTCCGGGGAGGCCTGCTCCGCCTCCTCCTCCTGCTGCTGTTCGGCGCGCTCGGCTTCGGCCTGTGCGGCGCGGTTCTCCCGCTCCCGGCGCTGCTCATCGAGGTGTTCCTGACGCTCCTGCTCCATCTCGACGGTGGTGTTGCGAAGGTCCGCCAACCGCCCGAGGAGAGCGTCGCGCTCCGCGGAGGTCGCGTCCATCGCCTCTTGGGCAGCCTCCGCTTCCAACGTCGTCTGCGCGTGGGCGGACTTCAGCTCCTCGGCCGCCGTTTCCTGATCCGCGACAGCCTCGTCCGCCCGCTCCTTCGCCGTGTCGGCCGCGAGCGTGGCGGCGTCGAGCTGTTGTTCCGCACCATCGGCGTGAGTGCCGAGGATGGAGTAGGTGTTCGCCGAGGAAATCGCCTCGGAGATCCCATCGGACTCCAGGAACAGCGATAGCTGGCTGAAGTTCCCGCCGTTGCGGTACGCCGACGTCGCGATTCCCGCAACGAGCGCCCGGGCCTCATCGAGGTCTGCGAGGGCATCGGTGAGTTCGTCCTGGGCGTCCTTCGCCTCGGCTTCGGCCTCGTTGAGCGCCTCCTGCGCAGAGTTGTATTTCTCCGCGGCGACCTGCACCCGTTCCATCGCGGCGTCGTAGTCCGCACTCGTGCGCGCGAGATCGACCTCGATCTCGGAGACCAGCGCTCGGGTCTCCTCGGCCTCGCCGCGAACAGCGTCAATGTCATCCTCGGAAGGAACCGCGAGAGCCGCAGGTGCCACGAGAATACCGGCGAGCGCCGTTGCACCGATCGCCAGCAACCGTCTAGGTCTCACCGATAACTCTCCTCGTCACGTCCAGTTGGGCATAGAAGTCTCCGGTAACGGTACTAGAGACTTTCACATTTGTGAACACGAGCCCCATAAATCACACCTTTCACATCTTTAACAACAGCCCCACAGCGCTCGATCCGGTGCTCGGATGAAGGCTGCGGCTCCATCCGCATCCGCGGCGCGGGCCCGATAGACGGGCCCGGCAGGGCGGTGCAACGAGCTCAGAAGGAGGAACCCGCCGCGTCCTTCTCGCGAAACGTCGCGGCTCTGCGAGGAAGAGAGCGGAACGGCGCGAGCACCAGGGCGGCCGCCCTGCGATGGCACGGGCGAGAAGATGGCCGGGCGAGCTCACCCGCGACCCCAGCCGCGCCGTCGTCCACTATTCGGACACCGTTTGGCGTTCGGGAGGAGTCGCTCTAATGTGAAGGGCATGTTCCTACGAATGTGCCGCTGATACGCACGTTCATGCTGCCCAGTCTCTGCTGACCGATCCCGCCGCTCTGGCACCCGGAAATTGCAGAAGGGCGCAGAGCATCACCGCCGGGCAGGTTGAGCGTGCTGCGATCCACACCGACTAAGGGATGGATGGGTATCAGCGCGCGCTGGGCCATGTCATCCCGCAAGACCTTCAGGAGAAATGACATGACCACCAACTGGAACTTCGAAACCCGGCAGATCCATGCGGGCCAGACCCCCGACGCGGAGACCGGGGCGCGAGCGCTGCCGATCTACCAGACGACGTCCTACGTCTTCAAAGACACCGACGAGGCGGCGAACCGATTCGCCCTCTCCGACCTCGGCCCGCTGTACACGCGGATCACCAACCCCACCCAGCAGGTGGTCGAGGATCGCCTCGCCTCGCTCGAAGGCGGCGTGGGTGCGCTGCTCGTCGCTTCTGGCCAATCGGCGGAGTTCCTCGCGATCGTCAACATTGCCGAAGCCGGCGACCACATCGTCGCCTCGCCCTCCCTCTACGGCGGGACCTACAACCTCTTCGCGCACACCCTGCCCAAGCTCGGCATCCAGGTGACCTTCGTCGACAACCCCGACGATCCCGAATCGTGGAGCAGCGCGATCCAGGACAACACGAAGCTCTACTTCGGCGAATCCATCCCCAACCCCAAGGGCGACATTCTCGACATCGAGGCCGTTGCCGCCGTCGCGCACGACTTCGGCGTGCCGCTCATCGTCGACAACACGGTGGGGACCCCGTACCTGCTGCGTCCGCTGGACTGGGGCGCCGACGTCGTCGTCCACTCGGCCACGAAATACATCGGCGGGCACGGCAACTCGATCGCCGGCGTCATCGTTGACGGCGGATCGTTCGACTACGGGCAGTACCCCGAGCGCTTCCCCGGGTTCAACACCCCGGACCCGAGCTACCACGGCCTCACCTACGCCCGGGACCTCGGCGTTGACAGCGCGTTCGGCGCGAACCTCTCCTACATCCTCAAGGCCCGCGTGCAGCTCTTGCGCGACCTCGGCCCGGCCGTGGCACCGTTCAACGCGTTCCTCATCGCCCAGGGAATCGAGACCCTCTCGCTGCGGGTCGAGCGCCACATCGAGAACACCCACAAGGTGGCAGCCTTCCTCGACGGGCACGATCAGGTGGAGTCCATCCAGTGGGCCTCCCTCCCCTCCAGCCCGTACTACGACCTCGCCCAGAAGTACGCCCCGAAGGGTTCCGGCGCGGTGATCTCCTTCGAGATCGCAGGCGGCCTGGAAGCGGGCAAGGCGTTCGTCAACGCGCTCGAACTGCACTCCCTCGTCGCAAACATCGGTGATGTGCGTTCGCTCGTCATCCACCCCGCCTCCACGACCCACTCGCAACTGACCGCGGAAGAGCAGGCGGCCGCCGGCGCCGGCCCGGGGCTCGTGCGCCTCGCCGTCGGGATCGAACACATCGACGACATCCTCGAGGACCTGCGCACCGGCTTCGCAGCCGCCGCGGCCGTCACCGAAGAAGTCACGGCGACGGCCTGAGGAGAACGAGGCAGGATCAGCGCCGAGGATTCGCCCCAGGCAAGGAGACACCATGAATTTCCGATTTGACGACGAAGCCAGGCCCGCCACCCCTGTTCGCAGTCACGCCCTCATGCCCGTCTCCCCTGCCGGTG
>CAMXUZ010000009.1 GCA_947251855.1 uncultured Ruaniaceae bacterium | reverse complement strand
CTCGCCGCACACGTGGGCTCACTTGAGCAGTTGCGGCTGCGCGGGCTCATGACGATCGGGGCGAACTCCTCCGACACCGGCGTGGTGCGGGCGAGCTACGACGCGCTCGCCGCCCTCCGCGATGAGATCATTGCCTCCGGCGCTGCCGGCACGAGCGAGGCCCGAGAACTCTCGATGGGAATGAGCCAGGACCTCCCGATCGCGATCGCTGCAGGGGCCACGATGGTTCGGGTGGGCAGCGCGTTCTTCGGTGCCCGTGAGTAGGATTTGTCAACCCCGCTATCCCCTGGGAATACCGCGGGTCCCGCGCGTGTTGTGCTGGGGTGGAAGGACCCTTTGGGGTGAAATCGCCTGGGAAAGCTGGGCGGCAACGTGAGGAGAATCGTGGCCACCACGGATATCACGCTAGAGACTTTTGAAGAGACGGTCAGCGGCAACGACATCGTTTTCGTTGACTTTTGGGCCGAGTGGTGCGGGCCGTGCAAGATGTTCGGGCCGATTTTTGAGAAGATGTCCGAGCAGAACCCGGAGATCACGTTCGCGAAGGTCGACACCGAAGCAGAGCAGGAAATCGCCCAGCAGGCACAGATCACTTCGATCCCCACGCTGATGGCCTTCCGCGAGGGGATCCTCGTGTTCCGCCAGGCCGGCGCCCTCAACGCCAAGCAACTCGGCGAACTTGTTGACGCCGTGAAGGGCCTGGACATGGACGAGGTCCGCGCGAAGATCGCCGAACAGCAGGAGAAGGAGAACTAGCGGCCCCGCTAGGAAACTCTGCCGACCCACTCGGGCGTGGCGAACTTGGTCTCCACCAGGTGCTGCGCCCGAGTTTTTTCTTCCTCGGTCACCGATCCCGGCACCGTGTCGTAGCGCGAAGCGAAGTACTTCTTCATCGACTCGATGATCGCCGCGCGCTCCATACCGGTTTGCCGGCGCATCGGGTCCACCCGCTTCTGCACCGAGGCCGTGCCCTTATCGGAGAGTTTCTCCTTGCCGACGCGGAGCACCTCTCCCATCGCATCGGCGTCGATGTTGTAGGCCATCGTCGCGTGATGGAGGACGGCGCCGGTCGCGATCCGTTTTTGTGCTCCCCCGCCGATCTTGCCCTGTTCGGAGGCGATGTCGTTCAGCGGCACGTACCGCGCCTTGATCCCCACTTCCTCGAGCGCCCCGAGCACCCAGTCGTCGAGGAAGGAGTAGGACTGTTCGAAGGTCAGCCCATCGACGAGGCTCGCGGGCACGTACAGCGAGTAGGTGATGGTGTTCCCCGGTTCCATGAACATCGCCCCACCCCCGGAGATCCGCCGGATCACGCGCACCCCGCGTCGCTCGGCCACCTCGGAGTCCACTTCGTTTCGGAGTGACTGGAACGAGCCGATGATCACCGCGGCGGAGTCCCATTCCCAGAATCGCAGCGCGGGTCCGCGCCGGCCGGCGCCGACTTCTTCCAGCAACACCTGGTCGAGGGCAACGTTGAGAAGCGGAGAACTGGGTTCTTCGTGAATGATCTCGAAGGTGAGATCGTGCCAGGAGATTGCCCGGCCGAGGGCGCGGCGCACGGCGATCGCCACGGATTCGGGGGTGAAGCCGACCATGTGCGCGTCCGCGGTGACGGATTGCACCACGGAGGCCATCTCGGCGACGGTGGAACTTTCCGGTCGACCTACCAGGGCTGAGTCAATCTGTTCCAGCACATCATCGGGCTCGAGGAAGAAATCGCCACTGATGGCGACTCGGGAGATGACCCCCGCCTCAACCTCAACTTCCGCCGCGACGAGCTTCCCACCGGGTACTTTGTATTCGCCTCTCACGGTTCTTACTCTACGCGTCCTTTGGCAGATTTTGGTCGGAGGACCGCTCCGGTGACTCCAGCGGGTGGGGCGCCATCGTCGCAGATATCAGCTTTCCTTTTGGTTCAACCGACAGTTCCTCGCGGTACGGGTCCTCGCCGCTCCCTCATCATCAGGCCAAAGGCGCAAAGACACGCGCTGAGGAAAAGGTCTGGTTCCGTTAGGACGCCGATCGAGTGCTTAACCCCGCCCCTATGGGGAACTGCGGCCGGATACTTCACTGCACGGGGAGGACGCCAGCGAGTTGCAGTGTTGGAAAGACGATCGCGGGTGAAGCCAACGCGAAGTTCACGACCCAGTGGGCGATGACGACCGGGAACAGCCGCCCCTGCTTCCGCACGATCACCGCGGCAAGCGTGCCCCACACCGTGAAGGCGACGAAGTAGACGACCATTCCTGGCCGGCTGGGTGCGAACAGAATGTGCTGCAGTCCGAACAGCACCGATGTGCCCGCGACCGCAGCCGCTGGGCCGAGCCGGCGCTCCAGTCCGCGTAACCCGTAGCCGCGGAATACCAGCTCCTCTGCGGGTGCATTGAGCACCATGAATGGCAGCACCGAGATCAGCCCGATCACGAGCAGCATCGCCGGATCCTGATACCGCTCGAGGGAGGAGTCGAAGAACACCGTTTCGAACGCCGCGGGAGCATCCGCGCCGTACATGGCGAACACCGTCCCCGCTACGGCGGCGCCGAACGGCACGTTCAACACGACGAGCCAGAGCAGCCCCCAGAGGAGATCCCTTCCGACCCGACCGCGGCGAACGCCCAACGCGTCGACCAGCGTCTGGCCCGCAGCCCGGTAGAGCCTTCGCACGAGCACGAGGCACAGCACGTTGACGGGAAGTAGCCCGAGCGTTGCCCACAGCGTGTTCGGAGGGAACGACGCGTCGTCGAAAAACCCGCTCGCAACTGCCCACATCACCCCGGTGAACACGAGTACCGCCCCCAGCCGCACCCCGAGCAGGCCCCAGGCGCGGGCGGGCGTGGGCGCGGTTGCGGGCGGGAACATGGGTTAAGGGTAGGCCGGCGCCACCTCGTGCGAATAGAGCCCGTACGTGATCGAGTCGACGAGCGCCTCCCACGAGGCTTCGAGGATGTTCGGGCCGACCCCCACCGTGCTCCAGGTGCGTTCACCATCGCGCATTTCGATGAGCACGCGCGTGATCGCGTCGGTGCCGTGGGAGGAATCGAGGAGGCGCACCTTGTAATCCACGAGGTCGAAGGTGTCGATGACGGGGTATACGCCCGTCAGCGCTTG
>CAMXUZ010000008.1 GCA_947251855.1 uncultured Ruaniaceae bacterium | reverse complement strand
GTCGTGCCCGCGAAAGTTCGACGGCTGCGCCGCGCAGGGATCGACTACGATTCCGTGCCTGCGGAGCTTGAGGCAACGGCGGTGGAACCGGGAGACCCGGGGTTCAGCGCCGTGCGGTCCACCTACATCCGCAGCGGTAATCCCGGGCTCGTGCTGCGCCCGGCCACCACCGCCGAGGTCCAACGCGCGATCGGGTGGGCCTCCCGGCAAGACGTGCCGCTCTCGGTGCGATCGGGCGGGCACGGGTTCTCCGGCCGCTCGACGAACAACGGCGGCATCGTGGTCGACCTCGCCCACCTGAGCGGGGTCGAGGTGGGCGAGAACACCCGCGTACGGATCGGTCCCGGCGCGCGTTGGGGTGACGTCGCGGCAGTCCTCGCCCCCCATGGGCTCACCCTGAGTTCGGGCGATTCCGGCGGAGTAGGGGTGGGCGGACTCGCCACCGCGGGCGGGATCGGGTTCCTCTCCCGCTCCCACGGCCTGACGATCGACCGGATCACCTCCCTCACGCTGGTCCTCGCGAACGGCGAAGTCACCATGGCAAGCGAAACGGAGAATCCCGAGCTGTTCTTCGGAATGCGCGGGGCGGGGTTCAACTTCGGGGTGGTCGCGGAATTCGAATTCGACGCCGCGCAGGTGACGAACGTCGGCGCGGGCCAGTTCACCTTCGATATCAGCGCCGACCCGGCTCGGTTCCTCCACCGGTGGGGCGCGGCCGTCGACGCCTCGCCGCGTGACACGACGAGTTTCTTGACCATCGGCGCGGCCCGGGGAGGACAGCTCATCGCCCACACGATGAACGTCGTCGATTCCGAAGACCCGGAAACAATTCTGGACCGGCTCCGGCCGCTGGCCGATTCTGGGCGGCTGCTGCAGCACAACGCGATGGTCGTTCCCTATCACGCGCTCGTCGCGGCCGGCCCCCGCGTGGGGCACCAAGGTGCGGGCGAACCTACCGCTCGATCCGGGTTGCTCGAGACTCTCACCGAAGGATTCGCCGCAGCGGCAGCCGCGCTGCTGCGAAGCGGCCGGACCGGCTTCTTCCAGATCCGCGCACTTGGTGGCGCTACCGGGGACGTCGCCCCGGACGCGACCGCGTTCGCCCACCGCAACGCCCGATTCTCGGTCCTCGCGATGGGAGCGCCTCGCAGCCTCGACCCCTATTGGGACGTGCTTCGCCCGCATTTCACCGGGCTGTACGTGAGCTTCGAAACCGGGCGCGGAGAGCGGGAACTGCGCGATGCGTTCCCGCCGGCGACCCTCAACCGGTTACGAGCGCTGAAGCGGCGTTACGACCCCACGAACGTGTTCCGGGACAACTTCAATATCGACCCGGCCGGAAGCGTCTACCCCTCGACGTGGTAGGGCGTGCCGGGCAGGGAGATCCCCAACCGGTCACCCACCCGATAAGTAGTCGCCCGAGCGGAATTCGATTCATCCACGGTGAGCGTGCGGTCCTCACCGTCGACCCGCCACTAGTTACGAACGGGGCCTACAACGATTGACCTAGCGAACTAGACCAGGGCGCTTTGCCAGCCCGAGAATCCCAGGTGGGGAGTTTCGTTCGCAGACAGCACGTGGCGCCGTCCCCCCGGATACACGTGTACGCGCGAGATAGAGGTGTACTCCGGCTCGAAGAACAACGGCTGGGAGTTGCCCAGTACTGAGGCGAGGTAGGCGCTGATCACTCCACCGTGGCAAACGATCGCCACCCGGTCGTCCTCACCATGAGCATCGATGACCCGGTCGACGGCGTTGACGACCCGGTGCTGAAACGCCTTGAGATCGATGTGGTGCCCCGCGTACCGGCCCTGTTGCAGGTTGGCCCAGTACGCCTCGAACTCCTCCTGGATGTCCTCGGTGGGGATGTAGAAGGGCAGCCCGTGATCGTACTCGACGAGGTCGGCATCGGTGTGAAGCGGCAACCCGAGTTTGCGGGCAAGGGGGCTCGCGGTCTCGACGGCGCGGGTCATCGTCGAGCTGTACAAGCTCTTAAATGTCGGGGCGCTCGGCCCGGTCAGATGATCGACGAGGTTCTGCGCTTGAGAGATGCCCTGCATCGTCAGTTGTGGATCTGCGGGACCTTCTCCCTCCCATCGCTCAGGCTGTGCATGGCGAATTAGGGCGATCTCCACGGTCTATACAACTCCAGAGGTTCAGGTTCTTCGTCAATGGCTGTAAAACAGCCAACCCGTTTACGCGTGCTATGTCAAAGGTGGGGGATTGAGAGGGAAACTATTTACTCGGGGGTTTTCCTCGCCCCGGCGAATACGGTGTATGGCGCTAAGACATAACGAATACTCGACGCCGCATTCTGGCGCTGAACCGCGTAATATGCCCCGCCACCGGCGGGTATGCACGTGGGGAAAGTCACTCGATCCTCCGGCTTTCCCGCTGGGAGGGGCCCATGTGCGATACGTCGCCGGAGCGAACGGCGCGGATGCTGCGGAAACAGCGGAGAATGGTTCCTCCGGCGGGCAGGACGATCTGTTTCTCCTCAGCCTCGTTACGCGCGTCCGCACTCGGCCGGCGAGATGTGCTTATGCGAACGGGTTCTCGGTGAGGGTGTACTTCGTCTGCAGGTATTCGTGGATCCCTTCCGCGCCGCCCTCGCGGCCGACCCCCGATTGCTTCCACCCGCCGAAGGGGGCTGCGGCGTTGGAGATCACACCCATGTTCAGCCCCATCATTCCGGTTGCGAGCCGTTCGATCATCCGCTGGCCGCGGGTGAGGTCCTCGGTATACACGTAGGAAACGAGGCCGTACTCGGTGTCGTTGGCGAGGCGGACCGCCTCCTCCTCGTCGTCGAACCGCGTGATCGCCAGGACGGGTCCGAAGATCTCCTCGCGCAGGATCTCGCTGCCGGGTTGGACGTTGGCGACGACGGTGGGTTGGAAGAACGTTCCCGCACCTTCGATCGCCTCCCCGCCGGTGCGCAGTTCCGCTCCACGCCCGAGGGCGTCGTGAACGAGTTCGCTCGCTTTGGCTACCGCGCGCTCGTCGATGAGCGGCCCGATCGTCACCTCCGGTTCGGTGCCACGGCCGATCTTCATCCCCGTCACCCGCTCGGTGACGCGGGCGGCGAATTCATCGGCGATGGAGGAGTGCACGATGAATCGGTTCGCGGCGGTGCACGCCTGGCCGATGTTGCGGAATTTCGCGGCAAGCGCGCCCTCGACCGCCTTGTCCAGGTCGGCGTCGTCAAATACGACGAACGGGGCGTTACCGCCGAGTTCCATCGAAGTGCGCAACACGCCCTTGGCGGCCTGGGACATGAGCAGCTGACCCACCGGGGTGGAGCCGGTGAAGGAAAGCTTGCGGAGGCGGTCGTCGGCCATGATCGCCTCGGACACCTCTCCCGAGGCCTCGGTCGTGATGACGTTGACCACCCCCGCCGGGAGGCCGGCTTCCTCCAGGAGCTTCACCCACGCGAGCGTGGTCAGCGGGGTCTGCTGTGCAGGTTTGATGATGACGGTGCACCCGGCGGCGAGCGCAGGGGCGATCTTCCGGGTGGCCATCGCGAGCGGGAAGTTCCACGGGGTGATGAGGTAGGCCGGGCCCACCGGGTGTTGGGAGACGATCATCCGCCCGTTGCCCTCCGGGCTGGGCCCGTATCGGCCCTGGATCCGGACTGCTTCCTCGGAGAACCAGCGCACGAAGGCGTTGCCGTAGGCGACCTCGCCCCGGGACTCGGCCAGCGGCTTACCCATCTCCAGGGTCATCAGCAGCGCGAACTCCTCCGCGCGCTCCTCGAGCGCGTCGAAAGCGCGGCGCAGGATGTCGCTTCGTTCCCGGGCGGGGGTGGCGGCCCACTCCTCGAACCTCGTGGCTGCGGCCTCCATCGCCGCTGCGGCGTCCTCGGTCGTGGCGGAGGCGATGGTCTTGAGGGAATCACCGCTCGCCGGATCGAGGACGGTCAGCGTGCCGCCGTCCGAGGCGGGCCGCCATTCGCCGTCGATGAAAAGAGTGGACGGAACGGACTCCAGCAGGTCGCGTTCACTTATTGCGCTCATGAGACTCCCTTGTAAAGCGGCTGTTCCACGAATCGTATACGATTGCCGAGGTGTGTGCACCCCCACGTTACGCCCGTTGCCGTATAGTTCCCAGGGTCAGGCCGTTTAGCGCCGGTGCTCGAAAAAGGGGCACGTAGCCGCCCGCGGGGCGAGCGAGACACATATGGTCTAGTCACCTTGTTATCTTCAGGATTCTTTCTATGGCCACTGTTTCTGCTCACGTTGCTGCCACCCTCGCCCGACATGTTGACCATGTCTATGGCGTGATGGGTAACGGTAACGCGTATTTCCTTGACGCCCTCGAACGTGACACTGCAGCCACGTTTACCGCGATGCGCCACGAGGCGGGCGCCGTCGTCGCGGCGGATACTTACCACCGCGCCGGGGGCGGGCTCGCGGCGGCGACCACGACGTACGGTGCGGGGTTCACCAACACCCTCACCGCGCTCGCCGAAGCGGTGCAGGCCCACTCGCCACTCATCCTCGTGGTGGGAGATGAGCCGACCGAAGGGCCGCGCCCCTGGGACGTCGATCAAATCTCCCTCGCCGCCGGGGTCGGAGCACGCACCTACACCGTGGGTCGGGCAGATGCGGCGGCGACGACGATCATCGCCATCGAACACGCGCTGATGTACAAGGTTCCCACGGTGCTCGCGATCCCGTACGACGTAGCCCAGCGTGACGTGGGCTCCGTGCCCGAACCACCCGAGCTCCAACTTCCCCCGCCCCTGCGCCCCACGCCGGG
>CAMXUZ010000007.1 GCA_947251855.1 uncultured Ruaniaceae bacterium | reverse complement strand
GCCTGCGGCGGCGCGGCGGCGGATCGGGCCGCTGAGGGTGAGCGCGAGAATGATCACGGCAGCTACGAGTGTGAGGATGATCAGCGGCACGAACGCCGGGCCCAGTCCGCTGCCCAGGGACGTTATTTTTTCCAGCAGCTCCAGGAACTTCGCCCACAGCCACTCCCAGAAGGAGGGCCCAGTGGAGTAAACGCTCCGGGAGAGTTCTTCGCGTGCCCACTCGGCGGCCTCGTCGGAATCGGGCACGAGCGGAGGGGCGAACGCGGGCATGGACGAGTGAGTGAGCAAACGGGCCTATTGCGCCGCGGCGGCGAGTTCGGTGGCGAGGCCTTCGCGGCGGATCCGGATATCGATGTACAGCAACGCGAGCACGCCAGCTGTGAACGGCGTGATGAGCGTGGTGGCCACCGCTGTGGAGATGCCTTGGACGACGAGCATGCCGGTGGGCGGCAGGAACAGGACGGCGAATCCGGCGGGCATCCCGATGAGGTAGGACACGGCGTAACCGATGAGGGCGGTGAGCAGATAGATCCCCAGCACGCGCCAGAAGAACGGCTTAGCGAGCTGCCAGGAGCGGCGCAACCCGGTGATCACTCCGGACCGTTCGAGCATGAGCGCCGGGGTCGCCAGCGCCGTCGCGGTGATGACGAACAGGATCCACCCGAGGCTGACGAGCGCGGTGATGAGCCCGAACAGAACGGTCAGGCCCACCGATCCCATTGTGCCGATCGCTACCGTGATCGCGACGAACACCAGGGGCACGGCGGCGGTGATGACGGCGACGAGGAAAACGAGCCCGAGCAGTCGAAGTAGCTGCCCCTTGGCCTGGTCCCACACCTGCCCCAGGTTCGGTTTGAAGCCCAGCACGGCCTGACTCACCGCGAGGGTGAGGATCCCGCTGAGGATCGTCGACCCGATGAAGGTGAGTACCGCGCTCAGCAGAACCGGCAGCAGGGAGCGGCTGAACATGTTGACGAGGTCGCCCTCGAACTGGGCGTCGAATGCAGCCGGGTCGTCTTCCACCATCTCGAGGAGGGAGAAGTAGTCACTGAAGAACGAGGCGGATAGGACGGTCTGCAGGATCGTCATCGCGGTGACGACGACACCGGCGAAGACGAACATCACGAGCGGATTCGTACGTATCGCCTTGAACGCCCCGTCGTAGATCTGCCCGAGCGCGAGCGGCTGCAGCGGGATGATCCCCGGCTGGGCCCGGATGAAATTGCTCTCCGGAGGAGGGGCGCCGTACTGGCCCGATTGGTAGTGGCCCGGCTGCTGCCCGTAGTGCCCAGGCTGGGAGTACTGCCCGGGCCCCACCGGCCCGCCCTGGGCAGAGCCCTCCGAAGGGTGGTCCGCGTGCGCGCGCGGGTCGGAAGTGGGGGAGTAGCCGCTGCCGCCGGGAGCTCCCCAGTCGCCACCAGGAGCGCTCCAGTCCGAGGGACCCGTGTCGCCAGAATCGGGTGGGTTAGTCATCAACCATTCCTTGTCGGTGTCGCACTACGGCAATACTGTCACGGCCAGAACATTCCGGTATCCCGGAACATCACAACCTTACCTCTTCGATAGAATCTCTCACATTTGCGGCCCAGCAGGGGTAATCACGACAAATTGCACCTATTAATGCCACGATAGGCACATGAGTGCACGTGTCTTGGTTGTTGACGACGATGCAGCGCTGTCGGAAATGATCGGCATCGTGCTGGAGTCTGAGGGTTTTGAAGCCGTGTTTTCAGCGGATGGGACGACGGCGATGGAAGCCTTCCGCCAGGCCCAGCCCGACCTTGTTCTCCTCGACCTGATGTTGCCGGGGATCGATGGGATCGAGGTGTGCAAACGCATCCGCGCCGAATCGGGTGTGCCGATCGTCATGCTCACGGCCAAGTCCGACACCGCGGACGTGGTCCTCGGCCTCGAGGCAGGGGCCGATGACTACGTGCCGAAGCCGTTCAAGCCGCGCGAGCTCGTTGCGCGGGTGCGGGCCCGTCTTCGCCGCCACGACGACGAAGAAGCCGAGATCCTCCACGTCGCGGATCTGACGATCGATGTCGCCGGGCACCAGGTCACCCGCGGTGAGGAACGCATCAGCCTCACCCCGCTGGAATTCGATCTCCTCGTTGCCCTCGCCCGAAAACCCTGGCAGGTCTTCTCCCGTGAGGTTCTCCTCGAGCAGGTGTGGGGGTACCGACACCAGGCCGATACCCGGCTGGTCAACGTGCACGTACAGCGCCTCCGGGCGAAGGTGGAACGTGATCCGGAGCGGCCCGAGGTGGTTCTCACGGTTCGAGGCGTGGGGTACCGGGCCGGTGCTCAATCGCAGTAGACCGCGGGCATCGTGATTCTCTCCAGCGCTCGCGCCCGGTTCCGAGGCAGGCTCCGATGGCTGCTGATGTTATGGCGCTCCAGCCTGCGCCTACGGGTGGTGTCGATGACGGTCGCGGCGGGAATGATCGCCCTGTTCGCGCTCGGTGCGGTGCTCTCGGGGCAGGTGCGCGACGGGCTCTTCGATGAACGCTTGGAGCAAGTGCTCGCTGATGCCGCGCTGCGTGCTGACTCCGCCCAGCGGCGCTTCGATGCGGCGACGGCGAACTCCACCCAGGAGGTCCAACAGCTCGCCAACGACACCGTCCGCGCCTCCCAGGAGACCGCCAGTGGCACGGCCGCCGTGGTGCTCCTGCGCTCGGAGCAGAGCACCGGACCGATCCACATCGTTCCCACGGCTACCGACATCACGCTCCGCGACGTCATCAGCCCGGAACTGCGCGCCCAGGTGGAGGAGCAACAGTTCCAACAGTGGCAGTCGGTCGAAGTGCCCGTGGGGGAGGAGATGGAGCCGGCGCTCGCCGTAGGCACCGTCGTGCTGCTTCCCGGCGCGGGTGAACATGAGCTGTACTTCATCTACTCGTTGAAGGCAGAAACCGAGACCCTATGGATGGTCCAACGCGCGCTCGTCATCGGCGGGTTCGCCCTCGTGTTCGCGCTCGTGCTCATGACGTGGTATCTCGCCCGGCAGGTGCTCGACCCCGTCAAACGCGCCTCGCGGGTGGCCGCGCGGCTCGCTGCCGGGGAGCTCTCGGTGCGCATGGGCGCGCACGGCCAGGACGAACTCGCGCTGCTGGGGCGGTCATTCAACGACATGGCGCAGAACCTGCAGGATCAGATCGAACAGCTCGCGGAGCTATCGCGAATGCAGCAGCGCTTCGTCTCCGATGTCTCCCACGAACTGCGCACGCCGCTGACGACCATCCGGATGGCCGCCGAACTGCTCTACGACACCCGCGACAGCCTCGACCCCAGCCACCAACGCTCCGTGGAACTCCTGCACGACCAGCTCGACCGCTTCGAACTGCTCCTGGCCGACCTGCTAGAAATCTCTCGATTCGATGCCGGCGCCGTGGAACTCGATACCGACCAGGCGGAGATGCGGGACGTCGTCGACACCGTCGTCGCACTCACCGACCCCATCGCCCGCGAACGCGGTTCGGAACTGAGCATCTCGATGCCGACCGAACCGATCAGCGTCGAGATCGACCGCCGCCGGATCGAACGGATCATCCGCAACCTCGTCATCAACGCGATCGAGCACGGTGAGGGCAAGCCCATCGACGTCGAACTCGCAGCCGACGATACGGCCGTCGCGCTCATCGTCGCTGATTCCGGGGTGGGAATGACCCCGGTGGAAGCCGAGCACGTGTTCGACCGGTTCTGGCGCGCGGACCCCGCTCGAGCCCGAACGCTGGGCGGCACGGGGCTAGGACTGGCGATCTCGTTGGAAGACGCACGCCTGCACGGGGGCAGGCTCGAGGCGACGGGCACGCCCGGGGAGGGCGCCCGCTTCCGCCTCACCCTTCCCCGTAGGATCGGAATCCAGATCACCCGTTCCCCGCTGCCGCTACGGCGCGAACCCCTCGCGCTGCCCGCCCCCGAGGATGATGAGGACCCGGCCGGGCCCGCGGCACTGCCGACGTTGAAGGAGGACCTATGAAACGCGCCCTCCCCGTGCTGGTGGCGCTTACGCTCCTCGCCGGCTGCGTCGGCCTACCGACGGCCGGACCGGTCCAAGAGGGTCTGGAACGGGCCCCCGAACCGGAAGGCATTGTGTTCCTCGCCCCGGACCCGCGCCCCGGGGGAGATCCCGAAGAGATCGTTTCCGGGTTCCTCGACGCCGCCACCGCCGGGGTGGCCGACCGGTTCGAGACGGCCCAGAAATACCTCACCGACTCCGCGCGCAGGACGTGGATCCCCGGGGCGGGGGTGACCGTGTACGCGGGCAGCACCCCGCCGGAAGTGCAGGAGGACCGCCCCGGGAGGGTGACCGTCACCGTGCCCGTCGCCGGCTTCGTCGATGCGCGCGGAACCTACACCGAAGAACCCGCCGACACCACGAAATCCTTTCGCTTCCAGCTCACCCAGGTGGAGGGCCAATGGCGGATCACCAGCCTCGATGACGGCGTGCTCATCTCGGCGGTCAACTTCGGCACCCAGTACCGGCAGGTCCCGCTCGCGTTCTTCTCCGCCGACGGCGAATACATCGTTCCCGATACCCGGTGGTTCCCCGAACAGAACTCCGCCTCCTTCGCCGTCAGCGCGCTCCTGGATGGGCCCGCCCAGTGGCTCCTGCCCGGGGTAGTCACGGCGATCCCGCCGGGCACCACCGCCGATCCCGTCAGCGTCTCCGACGGCACGGCCGAGGTGATCCTCTCCCAAGCCGCCCTGTCCGCCTCCCCCGACGACCGGGCGATGATCGTCGCTCAACTCGAGTACACCCTCACCCAGCTCCCGCAGGTGCGCCGGGTCCGCGCCCTCGTCAACGACATCCCGCTCATCGACGGCAGTCACGGCCTCAACCCGATCTCCGACCCCGCTGCCGGGCACA
>CAMXUZ010000006.1 GCA_947251855.1 uncultured Ruaniaceae bacterium | reverse complement strand
CGAGGCGAATTCACGGCTCGTTCCCGATCGGGCGAGCCGAACCGCAACAGGCTCTAGCGGGAGTCTTCCTCGTCCGGATCCAGCATCGAACGCAGGAAGGTCACCGTCTCTTCCCACGCCTCCCGCGAGGCGTGGGCGTGGTGGAAGGCCGGAAGCGAATTGTCGAACGCGTGGTCGGCACCTTCATAGAGGCGGAACCGCGCGCCGTCGGCTTCCACATGCGCTCGGATCTGTTCGACCTGGTCCATCGGGATGAATTGGTCCGCAGTGCCGAAGTGGTGGAGGCTGGGAACTCGTACGTGGCGGTCCAGCAGGGTCGGCAGCGCTGAACCGTAGTAGCTCACCAGCGCGTCGATCGGCGAGGAGCCGTTCGCCTCCGCATCCGCCGCGGCAGCGTAAGCGAGGCCGCCCCCGTAGCAGAAGCCGACGCAGGCGAGACGATCCGTGGCGGCGAGGGCAGGCAGATCTGACTTCAGGCGCGAAGTGGCCGCGAGGAGGTCGCGGGCGGCCTGCTCCCAGGGCGTGTGAGCCATGAGCTCCATGCCCCGGGCGAGCAGCTCTGGATCGTCGTCAGCGACGACGGGGTCGGCGAGCCGGAAATACAGGTCCGGAACGTCGACGACGTACCCCTCGCGGGCGAGATCAGCTGCACGCTGGCGGATATAGGTGGAGACGCCGAAGATCTCCTGTACGATCACCACGCCGGCGCGGGGTGGTTGCGTCGGGATCCACCGGTGGACCGGGAGTTCGCTGTCCTGGCGCGGCACCATCACCGTCTTCGTCGTGTACATACCGCCAGTCTGCCCCAAAAAGTCCGCGCGAGTGTTCAGGCCGCCTGCGCGTCCACGCCCACGGCGCGAAGAACGAACACCGTGACCGTGTTGATTTCACGCTCCCGTTGCACCCCCGCCGGGGGAAGGCTCCACCCCTGAAGGCAGGAGTGGACCAATCGCACGGTCGCATCCAGATCCTGCTCCGGCATGGTGCCCTCGTCAATTCCCGCACTGAGGATGCTCTTGAGCAGTGCGGCGACTTCGAACACGTGCTCACGGAGCCGGGCAACCGTATCGGAAGAGACGACGCTGCGCAGATCAGTGCCAGGAGTGAACTGGTACCCGTGTTGGAGCATGAGCTGCTCGCGGACGTAGACCCGAAGCTGCTCCTCTGGGTCGTCGACGCCCTTCAACGCATGGCGAAGGTTGCTGACGAAGTGCCCCGTCTCGTACTCGATGAACGCAAGGAGCAGATCCTCCTTATCGGCGAAGTGGTTGTACACCGACGTGCGCCCGACCTTCGCCCGCGCGGCGATCTGCGCGAGGGTCACCGCTTCGAAACCGCGTTCCTCCATGAGTTCTCCGAGCGCTCCGAAGAGCTTCTCTCTCACCCGGGCACGATGTTCAGCTAGCGACGATCCAATAATTTTCGGCACGTTTCCATCATGCCACTTGGTGACGAAACTGTCGAAAGGGTCGTGATGTAGCGGCCCCGCCTGCTCGCCCGCCCCGGGCGCGGGCTGGGATGGAACCAGGTTATCCACAGGTAGTGTCCACAGGCATGTGTGCAAATGGTGGGGAGCTGTGGACAGACCGGCGTGTCGCCGGTCGCCGTCCACGCGCTGCCGCGGATGTTGCGTGCGCCGGGCCAACTACCTCTCCACAGATTTTGTCCACAGCCGTGTGGAGAGCCAGCGTTTGCGCAGGTCAGGCTGTGGAGGAGCCTGTGGATCGGGGCTGCGAGGAAGCTCGTTCAGCCGTTTCCTGGCGAGTCCCTGCTCGTTCTGGTATGGCAATTTTCGCCGCTGGGCACGGGGGCGAAGGACACTCGCGTAACCTTCCTACGCGCGTTTCAACCAAAGTTATCCACCGGAGTCCCTCGCCCCTGTGGATACTGCGAAGCGACCGGTCTAGCGCAAGCTTCGATGCCGTCAGCGGCGATCCAGGGCCCGCAGGTACGTGCTCGTGATCCTCGCCTGCACGGCCCCGGTGAGCTTGGGTGCGATGCGGGCCGCCCACGAGTGCGGCCTGGAGTAGCCGTCGATCCGCAACGTTGCCTGGTGATCGTCCGGGCGCGAGACCACGAACCGTTCCACACCTGATTCCGGATGGCCGGGCAGGGTTCCGTAGACGAACCCTCTGCGGGTCGGCTCGTCGATGAGCTCCAGGACCCGGCACGGGGCCGAGAACGAGATGGGCCCGAGGCCCAAGCGCAGCACGACGACGCTTCCTTCGCGCATCGGCACGTCCGAGGCGAGCACTCGCAGTCCGCTGCGCGCGTGCATTCGCCACGCGAGGAGATCGCTAGCAGCAGTTTCCAGACTCGTGCCACGCAGCGTCGCAGCCCACGCGATCGGTGTGTATCCGTCCGGGGCGCGCGAGGGAAGCACGACAGGACACGTGACCGGCTCCTGCCGCAGCACCGATGCGGCGTCCTCACTCAATCGACCGATGCGCATGACTCATTATGTCGGAGCCGAGCACCCGTGGACGCCAGTGGACATCCGGCAGGAGTGGGGAGGGGGGCGAACCGTGGTTACGATCGCCCCCTCTCCTCGCACCGGTTTCGTCACTACGGGACGAAGGTGGGTGCGGTCAGCGCAATGGTTCGGCGTTCCGGTGCGCGATGTAGTCCGGGCGCGGCGCGGTGGCCGCGTACGGGTCCTGGAGCGCGTTGTCGACGCTGTTGAACACCAGGAAAATGTTCGAGCGCGGGAACGGCGTGATGTTGTTGCCCGAACCGTGCATGATGTTCGCGTCGAACCACAGGGCGGAGCCGGCCGGTCCGGTGAACTGATCGATACCGTGGCGGTGGGCCATGTCGGCAATGACCTCCTCGGAGGGCACCCCGATCTTCTGCTCCTTCAGGGAGGACTTATGGTTGTCCTCCGGGGTCTCGCCCAGGCTCGGCACGAAGGTCCGGTGCGAACCGGGCATCACCATCAGTCCGCCGTTATAGGCGAAGTTCGGCGTCAACGCGATCGAGCAGCTCACCGCACGGGGCGCGGGCATCCCGTCCTCCGCGTGCCAGGTCTCGAAGTCGGAGTGCCAATAGAAGCCGCTGCCCTTGAAGCCGGGCATGTAGTTGATGCGGGTCTGGTGTAGGTACACCTCCGACCCGAGCAATTGCCGGGCACGATCGAGCAGGCGCGGGTCCCGGGAGAGCTCGTCGATGAGTTCGCTGATCTGTTGGACCGCGAAGATCGAGCGAACTTCACCGGAGGCGGCCTCGGTGACCACCCGCTCATCTCCGCGCAGGGACGGATCCGAGGTGAGCCGGCTCAGCTCTGCCTGGTAGGTCTTCACCTCCTCCGGTTCGATGAAGTCCGGCAGGATCGTGAAGCCCCGTTGGTCGTGGTCACGCAGCGCATCGGCTTCGAAGGGGCCCTCATCCGCGCTTCCCCACACGGTGGGGTGCGCGCGGTCGAAAGGCGCCATCGCCTCCGTGAGTCGCGTGCGGTAGAGATCGTCGGTCATGGTCGCCGTAGACATGGTTTCCTTTCCTCGATCGTTCTCGTTGTATCGGCGCCTCCGCGGCCGCAGTCCGGCCCGGAGATGCGGCAGCCGGGCGATGAGCCCGGCTGCGTGAGCGACTGTACACGGCTTGGCCGCAGTGTTCTACCAGGTCGTCGCCTCGCAGCGCCGCCTGGCGGCGTGGATAACCTTCAAGATCGGCGAACACCGGTCGAACGAAGCTGGATAGGGTAGAGAGGTGATCGAACTCAAAACCCCCGCCGAAATCGAACAGATGCGCCCTGCGGGCGCTTTCGTCGCCCGTGTGCTCACCGAACTGGAAAAGACCGCCAAGGTCGGAGTGAACCTCTTGGATCTTGATGCGATGGTGCACAAGATGATCACCCAGGAGGGGGCGACGTCGTGTTACATCGACTACCACCCCTCCTTCGGGGCGAGCCCGTTCGGGAAGGTCCTGTGCACGTCGGTCAACGACGCCGTGCTCCACGGTCTCCCGCACGATTACGTGCTGCAGGACGGCGATCTTCTTTCCGTGGACTTCGCCGCCAAGGTGGACGGTTGGGTGGCGGACTCCGCGCTGAGCGTCATCGTCGGTACGCCCCGGCCCGCGGACGAGCGGGTGATCACCGCGACGCGTGAGGCGCTGGAGGCCGCGATCGACGCCGCCGTTGTGGGGAACAAGATCGGCGACATCTCCGCCGCCATCGGGGCGGTGGCAACCGATTACGGCTATACACCCAATCTCCAGTTCGGCGGACACGGCGTGGGCCGCGAGATGCACGGCGCGCCGCACGTACCCAACAACGGCCGAGCGGGCCGGGGCCTACCGTTGCGCCCGGGTCTGACGATCGCCATCGAACCGTGGTTCATGATCGGCACGGACGAACTGTATACCGACGCCGACGGCTGGACCCTCCGCTCGACGGACGGTTCCCGCGGTGCCCACAGCGAGCACACGGTGGCGATCACCGAGGACGGCCCGCTCGTGCTCACCGCTCGATAGCCCGAGGATCACGCCCCGCTCGGCGAAACCGCCGTGCGGATCTCGATCGCCCGCTCCTCGGCGGCGTCGGGGTCGAGTTCCTCCATGTGCACCTGCACGTCCGGGCGGATCCCGACGTTGTCGCCGAAAACGACTCCGCGCAGGGGGATGACATCCCACGTGTCCCGCCCCCACCCGAGCACGACGTAGCGCCGGTCCACGAGCTCGCCGGTGCTCGGATCGATATGCACCCACCCGCCGCTGGGAACCCAGAGCGCGACCCAGGAGTGCACCTGGCCCACGCCGCCGGAGAACACGTACCCGGTGAGGTAGCGCGCGGCGAGCCCCATGGAGCGCAGGCTGCCGATGAACAGGTGGGTGAGGTCCTTGATCGTGCCGCGGCCACTGCGCAGCGCGCGCAGCATCCCGTCTTCGGTGGTGCGGGTGAGGGGGGTGAGGTGGAAGCTTTCCGCAAGCCGGCCCGCCAGGTCGAGAACGGTATCGACGAGCGGGCGCCCCGGGGCGAAGGAGTTCATCGCGAATTTGCGAAGCTCATCGGTGAGATCGATGAGCGGGGATGCTAGGCGAGATTCCGCCACGGCCAGAGCAGCGGTCTCGTTGCCCACGTGCAGCATCCCCTCGGGGGTGAGAACCGTGCGCACCGCCTGCGCCGCTGCCTCCCAGGTGGCCCGTGGAAGCCGAGCGGGGTCGGGGGTCTTTCGACTCACGCGCATGACCGAGGCCGCTTGGATCCGCAGCTCCGTGTGGGGCTGGTCGAACTGCACATACGTGCACGTGTTCCGGTGGTAATCGGGCCGCGTCGTCTCCCGCGAGGGCCAGGGGTCCATGAGCAGGTGAGAGGCGAACAGGTTCTGCCCACCGCCGTCGCGCGGGATGATCGTGAGTCGGCCGTAGGCGGATCGGGCCTCCGCGGGGTAGCGGTAGTGCGCGGTGTGCCGCAGGTAGTAGAACGTCTCGCTCATTGGGCCACCTCGTTCCCATCGGTCTCCGCCGTCCACAGGGCCGTGACGAGCGAACCGAACTGTTGTTGACGGATCGCCCGCGCGAGGCGGTGCACACCACTCATCAACTGCTCCAGCAGCGTGGCTAGTTCCTCGTGCTCGTGGGTGATCTCACGGAGGTTCACCTCCGCGAGCACCGTCTGCAGCTCCGCAACGAGGTCCCGTGGGGCAGCGTCCGGGGCGGTATGGGAGGGCAGCTCTTCGAGGATCCTGGAGACCTGTTGCAGACAGTAGGTCAGCGAGCGCGGGTTCGCCCGGCTGAGGAGAAGCAGCTCGATGAGCGAGGGAAGCGCCGCCCGGAACTGGTTGCGGCGCCGGAACGTGAGGAGGGAATCGTGCAACCGGAGGAAATCGGCGACGACGGCGGAGTTCGCGGGGATGGGCCGGTCCCGCCCGACGCTCTCGACCGTGAACGTGAAGGTCTGCAGAAGGAACCGGGCCCGCTCCAACCGCCGCCCGAGCATGAGCAGTGACCAGCTCCGATCATGCAGAACGGATTCGTGGATGACCCCCGACAGCGCCGAGAGGTTGACCAGGTGCTGGGCGATCGGCGCGGGCTGTTCCAACGCGGCTAGGGCGCGCCACGCCTCCGGGGTGAGGTGATCGCGCACCTGGTGCGCCGACGTCGCGACCCCATCCAGGGAGGCGGCGACATCCTCCATCGAGACCTGATCGTCACTCTCCTCGCTGCGCTCGGCGGCGTTGCTCTGATTGCGGGCGAGGCGCAGCACCCCCTCGGCGCGTTCCAGCAGGGTGCCGAAGTCGAAGAGGTTCGCCGCAGAGCCCGCCGCGAGCACGCCGCCGCGCCCCCGGGCGGGC
>CAMXUZ010000005.1 GCA_947251855.1 uncultured Ruaniaceae bacterium | reverse complement strand
GGGCTGAATTGGCCCGCACCGCTCGGCACCCCGCCGTGGGGCCTAGCCCGGGAACTACGCGTGCCCCGCGTCGCCTATGAGCACATGCCCGTCGATGACCGCAACGCCGCGCTCACCGAGGTGCTCACCGGCGCGCTCCAGCGGGCGACGGCCGCCGGGATCCCCGTTCCGCTCTACGCCGGCGGGAACACCTCGGGCGGACTGGCCCGCGCCGTGCCGCGGCACGTGGTCCTGCTCCTGCCCCCATCGGCCGTCGTCTCCGCCCCCGCGAGCGACCACGCCCGCATCTACGAACCCGCCAGCGGCCGGGTATTCAGGCGCAGCTGGGCGGGCCTGTGGAACCGCTCCAAACCAGAATCTGCCTTCGGAGGCTGGACCCACGTCGCTTGGGCGATCCTGCCGCGGGCGAGCCGATCGGATAGGGTGACGGGGACGATCAGACCCGTAACTTGAGAGGCACCTATGAGTAACGCTTCGCCGACGAAGCGGCTCTATGGAGAGGTCGTCTGGTTCCGGGGAGTAGCGGCGCTGACGGTCGTGACGATCCACGCCCTTTCGCGAATGAACCGGCTCACCCCCGAGGTCGACCTGTTCCCAGTGTTGCTGCCGCTCATGTTCGCCACCCCCGTATTCGTGTTCATCTCCGAGTATCTGTTCTCCCGTTCCTACCCCGAGGGGCTTCCCGAGGGGTTCTACCGGCGTCGCTTCAAGTACCTCGTGCTGCCGTACCTGTCCATGGGGGTCGCCTACGCGGTGTACGACAACTGGGGCGAATCCAGCGCCGACATCGCGATCGCCGCGCTGGGCAACATCTTCCTCGGCCAGTTCGTCGGCTATTTCGTGCTCGTGATCCTGCAGTTCTATGTGCTGCACCACGTGCTGCACCGACACCTTCGGCGCTGGAACCCGTGGGTGGTGCTCACCGTGGCGTTCGCGATCAACGCCGCCTACCTCACGTTCTTCAACATCGTGCCGATCCCGCCGGGGGAGGGCGCCGCGTTCGTCTGGGCGCGGGGCTATTGGCTCCTCGCCATCGGTTGGATCTTCTACTTCGCGCTCGGATACTACGCCGGGCGCTACCGAGAAGAAATCCTTGCCGTCATCGCCCGACGGCGGATCGCCGTCATCGCGGGAACCCTCGCCGCCGCGGGCCTGCTGTTGCTCTCCCTGAGTTCGGGAGCGTTCCAGTTCGTCTCCTCCAAACGCCCGGACCTACTGTTCTACGCCCCCATGGTGATCGCGCTGCTCGCGCTGTGCTCGCTCCAGTGGCCCCGGCCGCCGCGGTTCCTGCTCCTCATCAGCAACTATTCGTTCTCGATCTACCTGCTGCACTGGTTCACGGTCGACAACCTGCGCCCGGTCCACGCCCACCCGGCGGTGAGCACACTGGTGCTCATCATCGTCGGCGTGGGGAGCTCGATCCTCGTATCCAAGGTCGTCAACGTCTTCCCGTGGGGGAAGTATCTCGTGGGGCGCCCCTACGGGCAGCGGCCCTCGGATTACGCGCCGATCCCGGGCGAGATCACAGCCCCTTGGGGTGCCAAACGGTTTTCGTCTCGGTGAACGCGAGGATGCGTTCGAGCGACTGATCGGACTCCCAGGCCGGCTCCGGGGCGGGTCGGCGCACGCGGGTGATCGTCTCGGCGGCCGCTGCCTCGAGCTCCCCCCAGTTCGCGGCGCCGGCGAGGTCGATTCCGCGGACGTCCATGTGGGAGGCGAGGTGGGGGCTCACCTCGTCGGTGTGACCGGTGAGGATGTTCACCACCCCACCGGGCACGTCGGAGGTGGCGAGCACTTCGGCGAGTTCCAGGGCGGGCAGGGGGCGGTCCTCGGAGGCGAGGACGACGGCGGCGTTGCCGCTGGCGATGACCGGCGCGACCACCGACACGAGGCCGAGCAACGAGGACTCCTGGGGCGCGACCGCGGCGACGACGCCGGTGGGTTCGGGGGCGGAGAGGTTGAAGTAGGGCCCGGCGACGGGGTTGGCGTTCCCGGCGACCTGGGCGATCTTGTCCGTCCACCCGGCGTACCAGACCCAGCGGTCGATCGCCGCTGAGACTACGCCCGCGGCCTTCGCGGCGCTGAGCCCCTCGCAGGCGGTGACGGCGGCCTCGAACTGGGCGCGGCGCCCCTCCATCATCTCCGCGACCCGGTAGAGCACCTGGCCGCGGTTATAGGCGGTCGCTCCCGCCCATGCGCTCTGCGCCGCGTGGGCGGCGACGACGGCGTCCCGGGCATCCTTGCGCGATCCCTGGGCGACGTTCGCAGCGAAGTTCCCCTTCGCGTCGGTCACGACGTAGGTGCGCCCCGATTCGGAGCGGGGAAAGGCGCCGCCGATGAACAGTTTGTAAGTCTTGCGCACGTCTACCCTCATCGTTGCTCACCTTTCAGGTACGGGGCGAGGCCGTGGCGCCCGCCCTCGCGGCCGTACCCGGACTCCTTGTAACCACCGAACGGGCTCGTGGGGTCGAACTTGTTGAACGTGTTCGCCCACACCACGCCCGCCTTGAGCTGGTCGGCCATCCACAAGATCCTCGATCCCTTCTCCGTCCAGATCCCCGCAGACAGCCCGTAGGGGGTGTTGTTCGCCTTCGCGGCCGCCTCGGCGGGGGTGCGGAAGGTGAGGACGGAAAGGACGGGCCCGAAGATTTCCTCCTGGGCGATCCGGTGGGACTGGGAGACCCCGGTGAACACGGTGGGCCGGTGCCAGAACCCGTTCAGGGGCAGCTCGCACTCCGGTTGCCACGAGGTGGCGCCCTCGGCCTCACCCGCGGCGACGAGCTCGGTGATCCGCTCGAGCTGTTTGGCGGAGTTGATCGCCCCGACGTCAGTGTTCTTATCCATCGGGTCACCCACCCGGAGGGTCTGCAGGCGCTGTTGGAGGCGCTCGACGACCTCATCGTGCACCGATTCCTGCACGAGCAGGCGGGACCCGGCGCAGCACACCTGGCCCTGGTTGAAGAAGATCCCGTTGACGATCCCCTCCACGGTCTGATCGATCGGGGCGTCGTCGAAGACGATGTTCGCGGCCTTGCCGCCCAGTTCCAGGGTGGCGACCTTGCGGGTGCCGGCGATCTGACGCGCGATGGTGCGCCCCACCTCGGTGGAGCCGGTGAAGGCGATCTTGTCGATCCCCTCATGCCCGGCGATCGCGGCGCCGGTTTGCCCCGCACCGGTGACGATGTTCACCACCCCGGGGGGAAGCTCGGCCTGCTGCACCAGCTCGGCGAACAACAGCGCGGTCAGCGGGGTCGTTTCCGAGGGCTTGAGCACGACGGTGTTCCCCGTTGCCAGGGCGGGGGCGATCTTCCACGCGAGCATGAGGAGCGGGAAGTTCCAGGGGATGATCTGCCCGGCCACCCCGTGCGGGCGCGGGGAGGGCCCGTGGCCGGCGTACTTGAGTTTATCCGCCCAGCCGGCGTAGTAGAAGAAGTGGGCGGCGGCGGTGGGGATATCCACGTCGCGCGACTCCCGGATGGGTTTGCCGTTGTTCAGCGTCTCCGCGACGGCGAACTCGCGGGAGCGTTCGGCGAGCAGCCGGGCGATCCGGAAGATGTACTTCGAGCGCTCGGCCCCGCTCATCTTCCCCCACGGACCCTCGAACGCCCGGCGAGCTGCCGCGACCGCGCGATCGACGTCGTCGGCACTCGCGGTGGCGACCTCGGCGAGCACCTCCTCGGTGGCCGGGTTGATCGTCTTCATCGGGCTGCCCGCGCCCTCGACGAACTCGCCGTCGATGAACAGCCCGTAGGAGGAGGCGAAGTTCACCACCGAAGGCGACTCCGGGGCAGGTGCGTACTCAAAAACCATGAATCTACCTTTAGTCCATCGTCACGTAGTCACCGCCGGAGTAGACCCCGGTGGCGAGTTTCTGGCGCTGCAACAACACGTCGTTGAGCAGCGAGGAGGCGCCGAAGCGGAAGAAGTCGGGGTCGAGCCAGGCCGGGCCGGCCACCTCGTTCACCGAGACCAGGTACCGGATCGCTTCCTTGGAGGTGCGGATGCCCCCGGCGGGTTTCACCCCGATCTGGACGCCCGTGGCGGCGAGGAAATCGCGCACCGCCTCGAGCATGAGGATCGTCACCGGCAGCGTCGCCGCGGGGGAGACCTTACCGGTGGAGGTCTTGATGAAGTCCGCCCCCGCGAGCATCGCGAGCCAGGAGGCGCGGCGCACGTTGTCGTAGGTCGCGAGTTCCCCGGTCTCGAGGATGACCTTCAGGTGCGCGGGGTCGGGTTCGCCGCCCGGGCCGCGGCGGGACTGGCACACCTCCCGCACGAGCGCGATATCTTCATACACCCGGGCGTAGTCCCCGGCGAGGAACGCGCCCCGGTCGATGACCATGTCGATCTCGTGCGCACCCGCGTCGACGGCGTCCTTCGTGTCGGCGAGGCGCACCTCGCGGGAGGCCCGCCCCGAGGGGAACGCGGTGGAGACTGCAGCGACCTTGATCCCGGTGCCTTCCGCCGCGGCGAGCGCGGTGGGGACCAAATCGTTGAATACGCACACGGCCGCGGGGCTCGGGCAATCCGGATCCCCCGGCTCGGGCGTGCGCGCTTTGGCGACGAGGCCGCGGACCTTCCCGGGCGTGTCCGCCCCCTCCAGCGTGGTGAGATCCATCATCCTGATCGTCATGTCCAGCGCCCACGCCTTCGACGTCGTCTTGATCGACCGGGTCGAGAGCATCGCTGCCCGGCCCTTCGCGCCCACCTCGTCCACGCCCGGCAACCCGTGCAGGTAGCGCGCGAGCGCGGCGGAGGAAAGCGCCGAGGATCCGATGATCTCCTGAGCAGTCTGTTCAACGTGGGTAGCCGAACGATCCCAGGGGGCGGCGGCCACAGCGGAGGAACGAGTCATGGTAGGAGTCTAGGCCAACGTGTCGTTCGCGGGGGCCCTGATCGAGCAGCGGGCCCGGCGGATGCGGGTCTCGTTTGCCGCACTAGAACCGGTGAACATTCCCCGCTTCGGGGCGCGGCCCGATCTTGGGTGCCGAACACGTTAACTATTGCTGGAACGGTTCCCCAGGATGCGCCTGGAGCGCGCAGGGGTCGTTACGTGAACGCAGGGGCCGTTACGTGAACAGGTGGAACAGCGGGGAATCGGGTTCGATCACCCGGAACGTGATCCCGGTATCGCGCATCCGTTGCAGCACCGGTTCGTAATCGTCCGCGCAACCGAGGGTGAGGCCGACGAAGGCGGGGCCGGTTTCCCGGTTCGAGCGTTTCATGTACTCGAACAGCGAGATGTCATCGTTCGGGCCGAGCACGTCGTCGAGGAAACCGCGCAGCGCCCCGGGCCGCTGGGGGAAGTCGACGATGAAGTAGTGCCGCAACCCCTCGTACACGAGCGAGCGTTCCATCACTTCCGAATACCGGGAGACGTCGTTGTTGCTGCCGGTGAGCACCACGACGACGGTCGACCCCGCCGCGATCTCCACCGGCGCCCCGGAGCCGAGCGGGCCGAGCGCGGCGAAGGCGAGCGCCCCGGCGGGTTCGGTGATGATCCCCTCGATCTGGTACAGGTCGAGCATCTGCGAACAGATCCGCCCCTCGGGCACGGGGCGCACGGGCACGTCGAGCCGGCTGAGGATCTCGAAAGGCACCGCCCCCACGCGGCGGACCGCGGCGCCGTCGACGAAGTTGTCGATCTCCTCGAGCGTGAGGAGTTCCCCGGCGGCGAGCGCAGCTGACATCGAGGCCGCCCCCGCCGGTTCCACCCCGATCACCCGCGTGGTCGGGCTCGCCTCAGCGAGGTAGGCCGCGATCCCCGAGGAGATCCCGCCCCCGCCGATCGGCACGACGACGACGTCGGGGGCCGTACCCAACTGGTCGTGGATCTCCCGGGCCACGGTGCCCTGGCCGATGATCGTGCGCGGATCGTCGAAGGGGTGCACCGGGATCGCCCCGGTCTCGCGGGCGTAGCGCACCGTTTCTGCGTACGCCTCGTCGTAGGAGTTGCCGAGCGCGACGAGCTCGACGTACTCCCCGCCGATCGCGCGGATCCGCGCCATCTTCTGCCGCGGGGTGGATTGGGGGACGACGATCCGCCCCCGGATCTTCAAATCGTGGCAGCCCTTGGCCACGCCTTGGGCGTGGTTGCCCGCGCTCGCGGCCACGACGCCGCGTTCCCGTTCGGCGGGGGTGAGCGAGATCATGAGGTTGAGCGCCCCGCGGAGCTTATAGGAGCGCACCGGCTGCATGTCCTCGCGCTTGATGAGCACCCGGGCACCGGTGAGTTCACTCATCCGCTGCCAAGGCTGCAGGGGTGTACGTTCCACGACCCCTTGCAGCCGCTGGGTCGCTTCCCGGATTGCGGCTGCGCTCACCTGGGCAGCGGCGGGGTTCGTCTGGGCAGGCATTCCACCTAGTTTAGCGCCGGCCCGTGCGCGTCGATCACGGGGCAGGCAGCCCGGCTGCGGCGGCGAAATCGGTCTTGAGGGCGGCGAGCCGGCCCGCCGCGCTTCGCTTCCCCGCCGGTAACTCCTCGCGATTGTCGACGTCGATGATCACCTCGAGGTAGCACTTCACCTTC
>CAMXUZ010000004.1 GCA_947251855.1 uncultured Ruaniaceae bacterium | reverse complement strand
GACGCGGGGCGCCGGGGCAGGGGCATTCGGCACCGCCGCGAACTCCTGCCGTGCCCACTCGAGTTTTCCTGCCTCTTCCAACTGCTCGGCCAGCACGTCGCGCAACTCCACGAGCACTTCCACGTCGAGGGCGGCGTAGCGTAACCACTCCTCCGGCAGTGGCCGCGTGGACCAATCGGCGGCGGAGTGTTCCTTCGCGAGGGAAAATCCGAGTTCCTCCGCAACGAGGGAGGCGAGACCGACCCGGCGCTTGTTGAGCAATCGCCCGGCGAGTTCGGTGTCGAAGAGGCGGGTGGGGGCCATTCCGACGTCGGCGAGGCAGGGCAGGTCCTGGTCGGCCGCGTGCAGCACCCACTCTTCTTCTCCAACGGCCTCGGAGATGACGGAGAGGTCGGGCAGGGCCTGCGGGTCGATGAGGCCGGTACCCGCGCCGTCGCGGCGGAGTTGGACGAGGTAGGCGTCCTGGCCGTAGCGGAACCCCGAGGCGCGTTCGGCGTCGACGGCAACCGGTCCGGAGCCGCGTGCGAGCTCCTCGGCATAGGTGGTGAGGGAATCGCGGGAGGTGGTTACCTCCGGGGTTCCTTCTCGAGGTTCGGTAAGGGGGATGGGGTCCGCGCTCGTGTCAGCGGGCTCTCCCGTCGTGGGAGTGGGGTGTGGCATAACTGAACAGGTCACCGTTTCCGGTACAGATTGGAGATGTTTTCCGAGTCTGGCGGCAATCCCGCCGCCTGTGAGGTGAGTAGAGCCCACGCACGCAGATGAGGGGCAAGGTCAGTGGTCTGTGGGGTCCACGAGGCGCGTATCTCGATATCGACATCGCCGCCTCGCAACTCTAAGCCACCGAAGGTTTCCGAGAGCGCGCGGGTAACTGTCCCCGATAACGAATGATACTCCGCACCTTCCTCGGTAAGGGCGTCTGTGAGCCACGCCCACCCGACTTCACCTAAGAGCGGATCTGCGCCGAGTTCGGGTTCCAGGTGTGCGCGGGCGAGGACGATGATCCGGAGATTTCCGTTCCACGCCGGCTGGCCCGCCGGGTCGTAGAGGACGACGAACCTGCCGGAGCCCAGGAAATCCTCGGGGTCATCCGTCGACGTGACGTCGCCCGTGAGGGCAGCGGCATACGGGGCGATCCGCGTGGGCGCGGGGACCTCGGTCAGCGAAAGTTCTGGCCGCAGTTGGTGGCCGCGCAAACTCAGCAGTGCCGCCTCGAAATCGGGGGGTAGGCCAGTGCTCACAATCACACCCTAAGCTCATTGCCGCCTGCGGCCGGGCAGGCGCGCCGAAGGGAAGGCGGGAGTTGTCAAGTAAAGTGGGCCGGGTGGATCTTCCTTCCCTGACTAGCAGGTTCCCGCCGTTGGACGTCGACCGGCTCATCGCTAACCAGGTTCCCCCTCCGCAATTCGCCGCCGCACGGTTCGATAACTACCGTCCCGATATCTCCCAGCCCTCCCAGAGCGCCGCGCTTCGACGCATGCGGGCCCTTGCCTACTCCTTGCAACGCAAGGGCTCCAAACTCACCGCGCTGTTCCGTCGGAAGGGCCCCGCCGCGGGCGTGTATCTCGACGGCGGCTACGGCGTGGGCAAGACCCACCTGCTCGCCGCCCTCGCCCACGAGATCGGCCCGAGCGAATCCACCTACGGCACATTCGTCGAATACACCCACCTCGTCGGCGCCCTCGGATACGCCCAGGCGCTGCAGGAGCTACAACAACGCACGCTCGTGTGCATCGATGAATTCGAACTCGACGATCCCGGGGACACTCTCATCATGAGCCGCCTCATCCGCGACCTGGGTAAGGCAGGGGTGTGGGTGGTAGCGACGTCGAACACCCAGCCCGGGGCGCTGGGGCAGGGGCGGTTCGCCGCTGAAGATTTCAAACGGGAGATCCAATCCCTGGCCCAGCGGTTCGAAATCCTCCGGATCGATGGGCCCGATTATCGCGCGCGGACCCTCACCCTGGACCGTCCGGCTCCCGCGGGTACCGAGATCGCCGCCGCCGCGCGTACCGTCGAGGGCGGGACGCTCGATGACTTCACTGCGTTGCTCGGGCATCTGCGCCAGGTGCACCCGAGCCGCTATGGCCAACTCATCGATGGCGTCACGTTCGTCGGCCTCACCGGCGGCCAGGAGATCGACAACGACGCGGTGGCACTGCGCCTCGTCGTTCTCATCGACCGGCTCTACGACCGGTCGATTCCCACGCGGCTCGACATCCCGGTGCAGGAGCTGTTCTCCCCCCGATTGAGAGAGGGCGGCTATAAGAAGAAGTACCTGCGGGCGATGTCACGCCTCGCCGCGCTGGTGCAGCAGGATTATGCCGCGTGAGTGACCTCGCCCGTTGATGCGTAGTCCCGGTAGAGAAGGTAGAGCCGGTGCGCTAGTCGCTGGTCGGGGGCGTACTTCCACGGGTTACCGGCGCGCCCGGCGCTGCGTGCGGCGGCGACCGCCCGGCGCTGGTCCTCGGTAGCGAAGCGGTGGGAGAGCCGGCTGGGAATCGTCGTGGAGAACGCCGGTGCGTCCGTGACGAACTCGCTCTCCTGAGCCCCTTCACCGAGGAATTCGTCGATGAACCACTTCGCGGGATTGGCGCCGGCGAGAGTGAGATAGAAGTGGTGCTGACCGAGGCGAGGGTTCATCTCCAGGAAGTAGGCGCGCCCGGTGGCCGGGTCGACCTTGAGGTCGAACATCGCGAAGCCGTGCCAATCGAGGGCCTCGAGGATACTCGCACCCTGTTCGGCGATCTCGTCCCGCCGGGCGGCGAGCACCGCCCGCGCGTTCCCCTCCAACCCGGGAGCGTGGTCTTCAATGATGACTTCTGCGTACCCGCTCAGGCTCACCGTGCCCGTCCGGTTGCGGAATTGGGTGAGGATCCGCAGCAGGTTGTCCGGGCCCTCGAGGTACTTCTGCAGGATTAATCCGCCGTGGTATCCCGCTTCGACCACCGAACGCAGGATCCACTCGAGTTGGTCGCGCCCGGATGCGAGGAACACCTTCCGGCGCCCGGGGAAGGACACCCTGGCCCACGTGCCGCCCTCGTCCGCTTTGACGATGAGCGGATAGGACAGTTCGGTGTCCTGTTCAACGAGATCGACGACGTCGCGGAGGTGCTCTTCAAGCGAGGAAGCACCGGCGGCCCGGGCGCCGGAGAAGACGTGGCTGCGTGGATAGGGCAGTCCGAGGTCGTCGCACAATGCGTAGAAGCGCTCCTTGGTCGCAGCGGTGGCCAACTGCGCAGCCGTCAGTTGCGGTATGCGAAAGCCCAGCCCCTCGAGATCCTCGCGGTGATCGGCGATGAGTTGCACGTGGTGATCGAACGCCGGCAGGAACAGCAGGGGGCGAGATCCCCCGCCGACCTTTCGGGCAACCTCGGCGAGCTTATCCATCACGATCGCCGGGTCGACCATCGCGCCCGCGGGGAACAACTCGCCGAGCGAGGTTCTGACCAGATGCCGGTTGACGCGGGTGGGGACGATCGCCGAGCGCAAGCCCTCGAGCTCATGGAACTCCCGGGCCAACGTGTAGGTCCCCAGGCTTCCACCCGTGATCACAGGGACGAAGGATTGCTGATGGGGGATCGCCGCGTTCACGCAAGCAAACATATCAGCTCGCCGGGTCTCGCCGTGACGCGGGCCCTGCCTGCGCGGACCGCCCAGCGTTGCTCTCGCCGCGGCAGTCAAGAGTCGGGATGGTCAGGGTCGGTCCATGTGCTCGGGGACGAATTCGCCGTACCCGAGGTCATGCAGCGCGGAGCGCAACTGCTCGCCCGCGCTGTCGAGTGCATCGGGATCGGGGGAGCGTTCCGCAGCCGCAAGGTCGAAATCTGCGGGCGAACTCGCCGGCCACACGTGCAGGTGGGCGTGGGGAACCTCGAAACCTTGCACCATCAGCCCCACCCGGTTCGGGCTGAACGCATAACGGATCGCGTCCCCGATCAACCGGGCGACGTCGAAGAGGTGCCCATTCAGATCCCGATCTAGATCGATCCAGTGGTCCACCTCCCGCCTCGGCACAACGAGGGTGTGCCCGGGAGCGAGGGGTTCGATCGTGAGGAACGCGACACACGCCTCGTCCGACCAGATGAAGCGGCCTGGAATCTCTCCCGCGATGATGCGGCTGAAAATGGTTGCCATACCCCGAATTCTAGTAGTAGACGGCGATCTTTCCGCCCGGACCGTCAATCACCTGCACATCGGTGTCGAACACTCCGGTGAGCACATGGTCCTGCATGATCTCCGCGGGCGAACCGAACTCGGCGATCTCGCCGTCCTTGACTGCGCAGATGTAATCGGAGTAGCGCGCGGCGAAGTTGATGTCGTGAAGCACGACGACGATCGTGCGGCCCAGATCCATCGCCGCCTTCTGCAGATGCTTCATCATCTGCACCGAGTGCCGCATGTCCAGATTGTTCAGGGGTTCGTCGAGCAGGATGTATTCGGTGTCCTGAGCCAGGACCATCGCGACGTACGCGCGCTGGCGTTGACCCCCGGAGAGTTCGTCGAGGTACCGGTTCTCCAGGTCACCGAGCCCGAGGAAGTCGATCGCATCGGTGATGAATTTCTCGTCGTGCTGCGTGAGCCGGCCGCGGGAGTAGGGAAACCGCCCGAAGCCCACGAGCTGGCGAACGGTGAGGCGGGTGACGAAGTGGTTCTCTTGGCGCAGGATCGACATGATCTTGGCGAGATCCTTGGAATTCGTGCTCGCGATGTCGTAGCCGGCGACCGCGATCGTGCCCTCATCGATACCCAGGAGGCGGCCGACCATCGTCAGCAGGGTCGACTTCCCGGCTCCGTTGGGTCCGATCAGGGCGGTGAGCCCCCCGGCGGGGATCTCCAAGCTCACCGGTCCGATCTTGACCTCGGTGGAATAGCTCTTGGTGACTGATTCGAGTGTGATCATAGCCGTCCCTTGCGCATGATGTAGATGAGGAAGAAGGTTCCGCCGACGATTTCGATGATGATTCCCACCGAGCCTTGTGCGTAGAAGATATTTTTCAGCACGAAGTGGGCGCTGGAAAGGGTGAGGAACCCGGTGAGCCAGGCGATGGGGAAGACGTACCGGTGGTCGTGGGTGTCCGCGAGTTGGTAGGAAAGCATCGCGATGAGGAAGCCGAAGAACGTGAGCGGGCCGACCAGCGAGGTCGAGACCGCCATGAGCACCGAGATCAACAGGAGCGCGAACATCGTTTGCCGGCGATGGTTGACGCCGAGGTTGATCGCGGTTTCCCGCCCGAGGGCCAGCACGTTCAGACGCCGCGCCCAGAGCCATAACGTTGCCCCTGCCGCGGCGGCGATCGGCACCGCGATCCACAGGTAGGTCGCGTCTGCGTTGGCGATGCTGCCGATCAACCGGGCGGTGAGGATATCGAACTCGTTCGGCGTGAGCAGGCGCTGCATGAACGTGGAAACGGCCCCGAGCCCACCCCCGAGGATGATTCCCACGAGGAGCATCACGTGGATATTGCCGTAGCGACCGGAGAGCAACCAACCGTAGAGGATCGCCGCGAACGTAACCATGAGTACGATCTGCGCCACGAATTGCCACGTTCCCTGCAGCATCACCACGCCGGCGGCGCCGAAGAGGAACACACTCCCGGTCTGCACCACCGTGTACAGGGACTCGAATCCCATGATCGAGGGGGTGATGATCCGGTTGTTCGTGATCGTTTGGAAACTCACCGTTGCTAGGCTCTGACAGAACGCGACGATGAGGATGATGAAGAGGTCCACCAGGCGCATCTTGGAGATGAGCCAGAAGCCTTCCGATCCCACGGGCATCGGGTTGTCCCACACGAGGGTCGCAACCGCGAAGAAGGCGCTGAGCACAAACAGCACCCCGAGGATGATCCAGTAGCG
>CAMXUZ010000003.1 GCA_947251855.1 uncultured Ruaniaceae bacterium | reverse complement strand
GTCGGGTTCGGCGAGGAGAGTCACGGGAAGGTTGACGACGACGGTCCGGCGATCGCGGCGGGCGGAGTCGACCGCGCCGGCGAGCTCCTCGACGGCGGTCGCCGGATCGGTGAGTGTGCGTTCCGCCGCGCCGGTCGCGCTCGCGATGGCGCCTTGGTTGATATAGAAATTCGAGTTCGGCGCCATGGCGGCAGGGGCGAGCACGACCATGGGGGTGCGGGATTTGGCGGCCTCGGCGATTCCGGTGATCGCGTTGGTGTAGCCGCAGCCCTGGTGCACGCTGAGCATCGCCACTTCCCCGCTCGTGCGCGCGTACGCATCGGCCATCGTCGCGGCGCCGCCCTCGTGGCGCGCGGCGGTGAACCTTCCCCCGGCGTCGGCGAAGGCGCGGGACAAGTGGAAGTTGCCCGATCCCACCACCCCGAATCCGTGCCGGATCCCGCTGCCGACCAGGGCTCGCCCCAAGGCGCGGGCGAGGGTCACCGTTCGACCAGCGCGAGCACCCGGGCCGGGGAGCCCGAGCCGGTGACGATCTTCAGCGGCGAGGCGAGGATGACCGCACCGGTCGTTGGGAGTTGGTCGAGGTTCTGCAACTGCGCGAGGCCGTACTTGCCCGCGCCCATGAAGAAGTCGTGGCACGGGAAGATCGGGTCGAATCCGGCGGCCGCACCGGCATCAGTACCGACCGTCTCCACCCCGAGACCTTGCAACGGGGTTTCTTCGGCGATGTATTTCGCGGCCGCGGAGGAGAGACCCGGGCTGAGGGGCCCGTCGGCGGTGTTATTGATCATCGCCTGCTGGCCCTCCCGCTGGGACCACCCGGTGCGGCACAGTAGCCACCCGCCGGTGGGGAAGGATCCGAGTTCGGATTCGAAGGCGCGCACGTGTTCGAGGTCGATGATGAACCCGGGATCCTCCTGCACCTCGCCGGTGACGTCGAGCACGACGGCGGGGGCGAGAAGGTCGCGTGCGGGTACCGAGGCGATATCGGCGAGATCCTTTCCGCTCGCCCAGTGGTTCGGGGCGTCGAAGTGGGTCCCGGTGTGTTCACCGGTGCGGAAGTTATTCCAATACCAGGCCGGACCACGGTCGTCGTAGCGGGAAATCTCTTCCAGTTCGAACTGGGCGGTTTGGCCGAACTGTTCGGGAAGTTCCAGGATCGGGGTCTCGCTGGAGAGCGGGGCGGTGAGGTCGATGATCTCGACGCCGCCCTCCCGGATTTCGGTCATCAGCCTCGACAGAACAGACACGGTGGACGATCTCCTTTGGTCGCAGGATGGACCCAGGTGCCTGGGCCCATCCGTTGATGATAGCGACCTTCAGCGCCCGTCTGCCCCACCGTTCCGGGGCTCAGCCCTCAGGCCTTGCGGCCGGTGAGCGCCCCATAGATGACGAGCACGATGAGCGAGCCACCGATGGCGAGCAACCAGGTCTTGATCTCGAAGAAGTCTCCCAAGCCCGTATCGAGCGCGACCGAGCCGATCCACCCGCCGAGGAAGGCGCCGATCACGCCGACGACGAGGCTTCCGAGCCATCCCCCTGGCGCGCGGTCGGAAAGGATCGCTTTTGCGATCGCACCGCAGATGAGACCGAGAATGAGGAACGCGATGAAACCCATTGATACCTCCAAAGGTGGTTAGTGGACTAAAGCTTTCTGCCTCTGCCCGCTGGGAGCAACCCCTTCACGGCTCCCGCGTGGCCTGGTATGGCCTCTAGTACGAATCACGTTCGGCATCCCTTCCCGCAGCGAACTTCGCAGCGAGTGCGTCCGACCCTCGCGCGAGCAACGCAACGTCCGCGCCGACGAGCACGAAGGTCGCTCCGGCGTCGATGTACGTGTGCGCGATGGCGGGATCGAACGCGTTCACCCCTACCGGCCTTCCCGCGCCGGTCACCGCCGCGAAAGTATCGTTCACGGCCCCGATGACCTCGGGGTGCGACTGCTGCCCGAGATGCCCCATCGAAGCGGCGAGATCGGAGGGGCCGACGAATACGCCGTCGACA
Organism: uncultured Ruaniaceae bacterium; assembly: GCA_947251855.1. Next base: position 4,802 of record CAMXUZ010000003.1, on the reverse strand, counting down.
CCATCGACTGCGGCGATCTCCGCGGCGTTCTCGACCCCGGCCGCGGTCTCGACCTGGACGAACAGGGAAACGTGCTCGGAGGCGTTCTGCAGGTAGTCATCGACCCGATTCCACCGTGCGGAACGCGCGAGTGCCGAGCCTACTCCGCGCCTGCCCCGGGGTGGGTAATGCATCGCCGCCACGGCTGCCTGGGCGTCCTCGGCGGTGGAGACCATCGGAACGAGGATGTTTTGGGCACCGGTGTCGAGCACCTGCTTGATGATCACCCAATCGTTGATCGGCACCCGCACCACCGGCGTGCTGGGATACCCGGAGACGGCCTGGAGTTGGGCGGTCACCGACTCTAGGGAGTTCGGGGAATGCTCCATGTCGATGAGGATCCAATCCATCCCTGATCCCGCGCAGATCTCCGCGACGAGGGGCGAACCGGAGCATACCCAGATTCCCGCCAGCGCCCGGTCGGCTGCGGCGAGGCGATCGCGCAGGGTCATTCGAAGCGGCATGAGATCGCCCCCATCGAACCGTAATCGCACAGCACCGTGTCCCCCCGTTCCACCCATATGGGTCGGGTGAAGGAACCGGCGAGGATCACATCACCGGCGCAGAGCCCGTCGTCGTGGGAGGCGAGCTTGTTCGCGAGCCAGGCCACGCCGGCGGCGGGGTGGTTGAGGACGGCGGCGGCGACCCCGGATTCCTCGATGGCCTCGTTCCGATAGAGCAGCGCGGAGACCCAGCGCAGGTCAACGTCGTGTGGCCGGGTGGGGTTTCCCCCATACACCATCGCGCCCATTGCCGCGTTGTCACTGATCGTGTCGACGATCGTGCGCCCCTGAAGTTCGATCCGCGAGGAAAGGACCTCCAGGGCGGGAATCACGTATTCGGTCGCCCGTATCACGTCGAACACGTTCGTGTTCGGCCCCCGCAGGTCCGCCGCGAGGACGAACGCGAGCTCCACCTCGATCCGCACGCCTGTGAACCGGTCGAACTCGATGACCGACCCGTTCTCGTAGACCATGTCGTCGAAGATCGCACCGTAATCAGGCTCAGTGATCCCGGTCGCGGCTTGCATCACCTTGGAGGTGAGCCCGATCTTACGCCCGACGAGTCGCCGGCCGGCCTCCTGTCCGCGGCGGCGCCATTCATTTTGGACGGCGTAGGAGTCCTCGATCGTCATCTGCGGGTAGCGAGCGGTCAGGAGCGGAATGGTCTGCCGGTTCGCTTCAGCTTCAGCAAGCTCGTCGGCGATCGCGATGATCGTCTCGTGCGGGAGCATAACCCCTTCTTTCAGGTCGGTGCGGCGTGTCGATTGACGTGATGCTCAGAGCTGGTGGCCGAGCTTGTACTCACCCTTCTTGTAATCGGGCATGTCCTCCCCTTCGCGGGTGTAGGAGAACCCGTCGGCGCCGATCGTCACCGCCAGTTCGGAATCTTCGGTGCGAGAGATGACCTCCTGTGGATTGCCGTCGAGGTCGAGCACTGTGGAGGCGTCGGTATACCAGGAGGGCACGACGGGGGTGCCCCACCAGTCGCGGCGCTGGTTGTCGTGGACGTCCCACGTGACGACGGGATTGTCCGGGTCGCCGGTGTAGTAATCTTGGGTGTAGATCTCCACCCGGTGCCCATCGGGGTCGCGCAGATATAGGTAGAACGCGTTGGAGACCCCATGCCGACCGGGTCCGCGTTCGATCGCGTCCGAGCGGCGCAGCGCGCCGAGCTTGTCGCAGATCGCGAGGATGTTGTGTTTCTCGTGGGTCGCGAACGCGATGTGGTGCATCCGCGGACCATCGCCGCCCGTCATCGCCGTGTCGTGCACCGTCGGTTTACGGCGCATCCACGCGGCGTAGACCGTGCCCTCGGAGTCTTGGATGTCCTCCGTGGTGCGGAATCCGAGGTCCTCCATGTAGCCCACGGCGCGGGGGACGTTCGGGGTCACCTGGTTGAAGTGGTCGAGCCGGACGAGCGCACCCGGGTTGTACAGGTCGTAGCGCCATGCGAGGCGCTCGACGTGCCGGGCCTCGTAGAAGAATTCGTACGGGAATCCCAGGGGGTCTTCTACGCGGACGGAATCGCCGATTCCCTTGACGAACCCGTCTTGTTTGCGTTCCACTCGGCAACCGAGTTCGCCGTAGAAGGCTTCCGCCTTGTCGAGCTCCTCGGGGCTGCGCACCCGGAAGGAGAACGCCGCGACCGCCGCGATGGGGCCCTGGCGCAGCACGAGGTTGTGGTGGATGAACTCCTCGAAGGAGCGCAGATAGATCGCGTTCTCCTCCTCCGCGGTGACGACGAGGCCCAGGACGTCCACGTAGAATTCCCGCGATGCCGCGAGGTCAGTGACCTGGATCTCCATGTATGCGCAGCGCAGGATGTCCGGCGGCGGCGACTGCGGGGTCGGGATCGGGTTATCGATCTTCATCGAGTGGTTGGGTACATGTGCTGGTGACGACATGTGTGCTTCCTTGCGTTGATGAACCAAATATGATTCAGAGCCGTTCTTCTACCCACGTTTATCGGTGACTGTTCCACCCGGGCGGCGCAGCGGCTGGTCCTAGAGTCCCAGCCTCCTCGCGCCCGCCGCCTCCTCCTTCGGGCTGGAATCTTCGCTCTTTCCGAAGGTGGGATTGTGCACCTCGCCGAGATTGATGTGCACGGCTTGCTGATCGGTGTAGAAGTCGATCGAGCGATAGCCACCTTCGTGGCCCAGGCCGGAGGCCTTGTCGCCTCCGAACGGGGTCCGCAGGTCGCGCACGTTGTTGGAGTTCAGCCACACCATGCCTGCCTCGATGTCGTGGGCGAAGTTGTGTGCGCGCTTGAGGTCGTTGGTCCACAGGTACGCGGCGAGGCCGTAGCGCACGCCGTTCGCGAGTTCGAGCGCTTCTTCCTCCGAATCGAACGGGGTGATGGCGACGACGGGGCCGAAGATCTCTTCCTGGAAGATCTGCGCGTCCACTCCGACGTCGGCGAACACGGTCGGTTGCACGAAGTTGCCTGTGTCGAAGCCCTCGGGACGACCGCCTCCGGCGACGAGCCGGCCCTCGGTCTTTCCGATCTCGACGTAGCTCATCACCTTTTCGTAGTGCTCGGGGTGTACCAGCGCCCCGACCTCGGTCTCTGGCTCGTGGGGATAGCCGACCTTCACGCGCTTGGCCTGGGCCGCGTACTTCTCCACGAATTCGTCGTAGATCGCCCGCTCCACGAGAATCCGCGAGCCAGCGGTGCAGCGTTCGCCGTTGAGGGAGAAGACCCCGAAGATCGTCGCGTTGATCGCGTCCTCGAGGTTGGCGTCGGCGAACACGATCGCCGGCGATTTCCCACCGAGTTCCATCGAGAGACCTTTGAGGAAGGGAGCGGCGTTACCGAAGATGATCTGGCCGGTCGTGGATTCACCGGTGAAGGAGATGAGGGGGACGTCCGGGTGCTTGACCAGCGCATCACCGGCGTCCTCACCGAACCCGTTGACGAGGTTGAAGACCCCTCGGGGCAATCCGGCTTCTTCGAATATGCCTGCCCACAGTGAGGCCGAGAGCGGGGTGAACTCCGCGGGCTTGAGCACGACGGTGTTCCCCGTCGCCAGAGCGGGCCCGAGCTTCCACGATTCGAGCATGAACGGGGTGTTCCACGGCGTAATGAGCCCGGCGACGCCGATCGGTTTGCGGTTGACGTAGTTGATCTGCCGGCCCGGCACCTTGTAGGTGTCGTCGGCTTGGGCGACGACGAGGTCGGCGAAGAACCGGAAGTTTTCCGCAGCCCGGCGCGCCTGGCCCAGCGCCTGGGAGATGGGCAGCCCTGAGTCGAAGGACTCCAGTTCAGCCAGGCGCTGGTCACGGGATTCGACGATGTCAGCGATCTTGTGCAGGATCCGGGAGCGCTCCCGCGGGAGCATCCTGGGCCAGGGTCCCTCGGTGAAGGCCCGCTGGGCTGCTTCCACAGCGAGGTCGATGTCGGCCTTCTTCCCTGCTGCGGCCCCGACGTAGGTTGCGTTCGTTACCGGATCGAGCACGTCGAAGGTCGCCCCGTCGGCGGAGTCGACGAACGCGCCGTCGATATAGTGCTGGATGCGTTCGGGGAGGTCTGCCGGCTTGCGGTGACCAAGTGATGCGTCAGTCATGTGAAACTCCTGGTTCGGTGAGCCCTGTAAGTGACGGTTCTTGGCTGAGATAGGCGCCGAGTGTTGCGATCTGGTGGTCACGCGCAGCGACTTCGATCTCTTCGATCGGTGCGGATGCTTCGATAAGGCGAATGATGTGTTCGTGTTCCCGGACCGATTCCTTCGCACGCTCGGGCACGCGCGTGAAGCTCGAATCGCGCAGGTATCCCAGCCGCGCCCACTCCGCCTCGACGAGGTCGAGCAGGCGCGCGTTCGTGCATCGCTTGTAGAGTGCGGCGTGGAATTTCTGGTTCAACGCGGTGAACACCTGCGGGTTGAGATGGTCGAGCTGCGCGGTCATCTCCGCGTTGATCGCCCGCGCTACCCGCACATCCGCCTCGGTGAGGTGCGGAGCTGCCAGCGCGGTGGCCGCCCCCTCGAGGTAGCCCAGGGTCTCCATGCTGTCGCGGTATTGCGCGAGGTCCACCATCGACACGTGGGCACCGACGTTCCGAGTGAAGGTCACCATCCCTTCGGCCTCTAATTGGCGGATAGCTTCGCGCACGGGCACCACGGACATCCCGAGCTCCGCGGCGATCGCGCCGAGCACGAGCCGGTATCCGGGGGTGAAGTCCTGGCTCGTGATCCGTTGTTTGATCCACTCGTAAGCGAGCTGGGATTTGCTTTGCTGAGCTGTTTCCGCGGTCATCTCATCCCT
>CAMXUZ010000002.1 GCA_947251855.1 uncultured Ruaniaceae bacterium | reverse complement strand
AGCTCATTCAACATCGGCAAGACCGGCGAGTACCACGAGCGGACCGCGTGCACCGAACCTGCCGCGGACCGGCGCCCCGCAGGCCGATGAGGTCCGCCCCGAGGGCGGCGCAGCTGCAGATCGCCGGGCTGGTCGGCTACTCCACCTGTGATTGGCCCGGGAAGCTCGCCGCGACGGTTTTCCTCCAAGGCTGCCCCTGGCAATGCGCGTATTGCCACAACCCCACCCTCATCGACCCTCGCACCCCGGGAAAGGTCTCGTGGACGGAGGTGGCGGCGCTCCTGGAACGTCGGCGCGGGCTGCTCGGTGGCGTCGTGTTCTCCGGCGGGGAGCCCACTCGGCAGCTTGCCCTAATCGATGCGATCCGGCGGGTCCGCTCCGCCGGGTACGGGGTGGGCCTACACACCGGCGGCGCCTACCCCACCCGGCTGGCGGCGGTCCTCCCCCTCGTGGATTGGGTCGGCCTGGACATCAAGGCGATGCCCGACCAGTTCGACGCGATCACCCGCACCCGCGGGGGAGCGCTCCCGGCCTTCCGTAGCCTCGACCTCGTGTTGGAATCGGGCGTCGATGTTCAGGTGCGCACCACCGTCGACCCGACCGTCATGGGTGAGGACGACGTCGCTCGCCTCACCGCCCATCTCGCCGAACGCGGGGTCGGCGAACACGTCATTCAAACGGTGCGGGCCGAGGGGACCACCGATGAATACCAAGAAGCGCTCGCCCGGCTCCGGAGCGGGGCGGCCTGATCGTGGCTATGCCAGAGCGACGCTGCTGAGAACCGGCGGTCCTACCGCGGGGTAGCGCCGCCAGGACTAGAATGCTAGCATCCTACCTATGGTTACTCCGCCGGAGCGCAAGGTCCAGTTCAACGTCTACCTACCTCGAGATCTCGTCACGCAGGTCAAGCACCGCGCGATCGATGAGGGACGCAGCCTTTCGGGACTGGTCGAGCGCGCGCTGGCGGAGTATTTGGACAATCTCGGAGAGAAATCATGAGCGCACAATTCTCGGTGATGCCGTTTCGGTACTCCAATGACGTCGCGGCGATGGTCGCGTTCCTCGAAGAGCTCGGCCTTCGCCGCCGCATCGACTCCGAGGGGTTCGCCGAACTCCATGCCGGGGCGGGGCGGGTGATGGTCCACGCCGCGGGAGGAAAGTTCGCGGGCGGGCAGACCTATCTCAACCTCATGGCGAAAACCGTGGAAGACGCCGTCGACCTCGCCTCTCGGATCGGCCTGGAATACCTCGTGTGGGACGAAGCCTACGGCCGGCACGCGGTCGTCGCCGGCCCGCACGGGGAGTGGATGTGGATCAACGAAGAACAAGCGGACGACTACGGCTATCACCGGCATGGTGCCCGCCCGCGGGCCGACCTCATCGCCACGGCGATCCGGCCCGCGCCGAACTTCGCGATCGACCTGGAGTTCTTCGCGCACTTCGGCTTCGCGCCGGATCCAGGCGCGAGCGAGTGGTTCGAATCCCTGCGCGGCCCCGGTGCGGCCGGCATCATCGGGTTGCACTACGCCGATGCGTCCGAACCGATCTACCGCGCTGAGGAGGAGGATCCCCGTGACCGCGTGCCCCTGGCCCGGCTGGGATTCGTCACCGGCGAGGAGCTCCCCGACCTCGCTCAGCGGCTGACGGAGGCCGGGTACCCGGCGAAGGTAGTGAGCCAAGGGGACCTGATCAAGGTGCACGTCACCGATCCTGACGGCGTCGAGATCGAGATCCACCCCGACTCCTAGGCCCAAGTGCCCCGCGAGCGTTCCTCGCCCGGGAGGCTACGGGCTGAGCGATACCGAGTGCAACCGCAGGTGTTCGGCCCGCTTGAGGTGAAGTTGGTATTTGGGATGCCGCGCCGAACCGTCCGCCTGCTTTCCCTGCCGGAACGGGCGCAGTGCCGAGCCGTCGCGGAGCGCATCGGCGTCGAGCCAATACGCCTCCAGGGAGAGGGGGCGGAAGCTGGTTTTCAGCCGCCGGCTGCCCGGGCCCCGCACGAGCTCGGCGTCGCTGAGCTCGCGACCGGCGCGCATCTGCTTATGCCAGCGCCAGAACTCGGGCTCCCCGTCGAAGCCGGGTTCACCGTGCAGAACGATGAACCCCAGCCCCCCGCCCTGGCCGACGGCCGCGTTGACCGCCCGTTGGTCGTTGAGGAGAAGGATCTCTTTCTGGTTCCGGGAGTGGGTCTTCAGATCCCAGATGTAGTTGGCTTTGTAATCGAACGTCACCGGCTCCACGACGTGGGGGCCGCCGCCGAACTCCTCGATGAGCGAATCGAGGGCAAGGAATTCGAAGAACCAGCCCGCCCATTCGGTGTGCCGGGCGTGGCGGTAAGCGGCCGCGAGCATCCGGTCAACACTTGACCGCCCGGACCAGGGTTCGGTGAGGCCCGCAGGGCCGCGCAGCACCTGCGCAAGGTGCGCGAGGAGCAGCTGCGCCTCCCGCGCGGGCGTGGGGGCTTGAGGGGTGCGCGCCCCGAGGCGGAACGAGGCGAGGAGCAGGAGCCGGTTCAGCCCTTCAAGGGTGACGGTATAGCCGCTCGACCAGCACGAATTGTCCCACTCTCCGCCGAGGCGCTCGAGCATCTCCCCCGCGAGCTGCGGTTTGGAGTGGGATGGGGAGGGCTGACCGAACCCGAGTCCGCGGTAGAGGTTCTCAAAGACGGAGCGGCGTTCCTTCGACCCCGGGCCCAGGGACTCCGGCCCGCTGGCGGTGAGCGCGCTGATCCGGTTGACCGCGTCCAGTTTCGAGGTGGCCAGCAGCGCCGGGGAATGATCCCAGAGCGTGGATTTCAGCGGCCGGGCAGGCGCGAGCTGCGGGAATGTATCGAGGAGATCGACGAGCTCGGCCACCGCCGCCTGGAGGTCGCGACGCTCAAGGCTATCTGCCGCCTGCGGGCGCCCAGCGACCTCGAAGACGTCCGCGAGGATCGCGTGGGAGGTGCCGTTGAGGTTGACGTCCTCGTCGAAACCGAGCTTCGCCACGACGGCGAGGGCAACCGCCCGGGGGATGAGGTGATGATCGGCAACGAGGTACTCGTCGATCCCCAATCGCTCGACGAGCGGCGCGAAGGGGGCGGCCGCGACGTTCACGACTCGACCAGTTGCACGGGCCAATGCGGTGAGGCGCCCGGGCCGGCGAAACCTTTGCTCTGCCGCCAGGAGTTGAAGCTTTCGGCCCACTCGCGGTGCTTGCTCACCTGCCACGTGTGCAGGTCCTCCAGCGTCATCGACACGATGTCCGCGTACCGCCCGGCGATCGCGCCGAGCACACCGAGCGTGGCACGAACATCCTCACCCGCGTCGTGCAGCGCTCCGGTGGCCACGTCGTAGTGGGCGCAGAGGAACTCCAACGTCCGCTTTCCGCGCCGGTATCGGTCCAACCCGCGGTCGAGCACGAGTGGGTCGATGATCGGCGCGAGCGGGCGCCCGAGCCGGGCGGCGAGCGTGGGTAACTCGTGCCGGGCGAGTTCCGATTCCAGGAGCGTGAGGTCGAACGCGACGTTGAACCCGACCACCGGGATGTTGTTGGCCATCGCGTCGTGGAGCTGCTGGGAGATCTCCCAGAGCGCCTCGCGCGGTGCGCGCCCGTGGGAGGCCGCGTGCTCGGTGGTGATCCCGTGCACCGCAGCAGCCCCCGCGGGAATCTCCACACCCGGATCGACGAGCCAGGTCCTCACCTCGTCGCTGCCGTCCTCGGTGAGGACGGTCGCCGCCGTCACCACCCGATCGGTGAACACATCCACCCCGGTCGTTTCCGTATCGAACCCTAACAGCGGGCCCACGTGCCATGCCATCGTTTACCTCCACCATCAATGTACCGGCTTGCGCTGACACGCCCGGTCTGCGCACCGCACGAGGCGGGCAAATCCTCCTCGGCTATCGTCGAGGCTACGAAGAGCGAAGGCTTAGGGGCAGCGATGTCGGATCTACGCGGAAAATCGATACTCACCACCGGGGCGAACGGCGCCCGCGGCCGGGGGTTGGTGACGGCGTTCGCCGGCGCCGGTGCCGACGTCCTCGCGGTGAGCCGCTCGCCCGGGAATGCGGAGCTGCCCGGGGTACGGTACGAGAGCGCCGACCTCACCGACGAGAGCAGCGCCGCCGCGTTGTTTGCCCGAGTGCCCACGCCGTGGGCGGTGATCAACACCGTCGGGGGGTTCGCCCCGCGGGGCGCCCTCGCCGAGCTCGACGTCGCCGAACTCGAGGCCCAGTTGCAGCTCAATCTCCTCAGCGCAGCCATCGTCACGAAGTGCACCCTGCAATCCTTCGCGAAGGAGGGGCAGGGCCGCTTGGTCCACACAGCGAGCCGCGCCGCCACGGCTCCGGCGGGTGCCGGTTTCGCGTACTCGGTGAGTAAGGCCGGCGTCCTGCACCTGGTGCAGATGGCCGCCCGGGACGTGGCCGGCACGCAGATCCGCGTCAACGCGGTGAGTCCGGCGATCATCGACACCCCCGCCAACCGGGCGGCGATGCCCGACGCCGACCATGACCGTTGGCCCACGCCGGCCGACCTCGCGGCCACCTACCTGTTCCTCGCTTCCCCGGGCGCGGGCGTCGTCAACGGCGCCGTGCTACCGGTCTGAGCCCACCGGCCGGGGACTGTTTCACCCCGGGGTGTTCATAAGGACGCGACCCAGGCCTGCCACGCCGATTCGCTGAATTCGGGCCCGGCCGAGTCGATCGCGGCCTCCAACCCCGCACCGGAGTGGAACGCATCGAGCGCGACCTGCCAGGCATCCCCGCCCGTTTCATCGACGAACCGGAAATACAGACCCGCCGCGGCGTAGGCGATGGCCACCCGGTCCGGGTTCCCCGCGTCGCGCAGCGCGTCGGCGGAGAAGGACTCCAGCCCCTCGGTCGCGACGATGTTCTTCACCCGGAAGTCGTAGTAGATGTCTTCCACGCCCGAGTACTCCTCGAAGAAGCGGGCGAACCCTTCGCTCGCGGAGAGATCGCCCCTGCCACTCTCGACGGGTTGGGCGAGGTAGTGAAGCGCGTGGCCGAACTCGTGCACGAAGGTGGACAGGTGCTGGTCCGCGCTCCCGGGGCCCAGCATCACCAACATCCCCGACGATTCCTCACCCACGGCGACGTCGACCGGCAGGTAGTCACTCGTGAACGGACGGCTGGTCGGCCGGGCGAAACCCGCGGCGTCGATCCCCGGCGACCATTGCCACTCCAGGAAGCGCTCCTCGTCGTTCGTGATCGCCGAGACGAACCCGTCGGTGTAGGTCTGCCCGCTGAGCCGCTCGATCGATTCGAGGGCGATGACGGCGGCCCGCTCGGCGTCGTCCGCCGTCGCCTCGACGAGGTCCGCCTCATCCGCCAACCCGTACAGCACGACGTGCTCGCGCGTGACCACGTGGAGTTCGCCCTGGTCCCAGGGCATCTCGTAGACGGGCTCGAGGGAGGTGATCTGCAGGTCCATCCCTTCTCCCTCCACCGTGACGTGATAGGGAAAACCCTGGGTGAGGCGCAGGCCCGCGTCCGGGCTTCCCGAGCCGCGAGCGGGACTGGCGGAGAACGCTAACTCGGCACCGAGGAAGACTTCCCTCACCGGCTCGGAGTGACCGCCGGCCGGGAGCATGTAGGCGGTGTCCCACCCGATCCGGGAGGTGTTGTCCCACCACCGCGCCATCTGTTCCTCCGCCTCCCCGGAAGCGAAGGCGAGGAACGCCTCGCGATCCTTCTCCCGCATCGCGGTGTTCAGCGCGTGCCAGCCGTCATCGAGCCGGTCCGATTCCGGTGCGCGGTAGGTGTCGTCCGACGAGGTCCACGGCGCGCCCGCCTCCTCTGGGGGCAGTTCCGCCCAGGGCGCCTCCGGATAGGTCGCCGGCCACGAGAGTCTCACCACCACCGCGAGCAGGCCGAGGACGGCGAGGGTGAGGGCGGCGATGACGATCCGGGCGGTGCGGGCACGCCGGTTCACCGGTCTCGGTTGGGTGCTCACGGGCGGGGCACCTGCAGCTCTTGGATGCTGATGACCCGGTACACCGTCTCCTCGCCATCGGTGAGCGGGGCGATGGTGAGCACGTAGTCCTCTTCGCCAGCGGGGATGAGGTACTGCTCGAACGGTGCGAACACCTGCGCCGTGTCGTTCGCGCCGGTGCGGATGTGTACGAGCTCCTCGGGGAGGGTGCGCTCGCGGAACTCATCGATGAGAGGGAACACCTTGCCCAGATCCTCACGAGAGATCTCCTCGCCGCCGGCGAACGCGCCGTCCTCCCCGTAGAGGCAGGAGGAGACGGCAGAATTGGTCCTTCGGGAGCTCTCCGACATCTCCGCCAACACGGCTGCGGGGGAGCCGCAGTGAAGCGTGTCGCCCTCCGGCGCTTCGGTGGCCTCCAGGCTCGTGGTGGAACGCGGCGGCCCCTGCCGCTCGTGCTCCTCACCCGCCGCCCCGATCGCCGTCACCTTCCACGGGCCGACCCGCTCGGGTTCTGATGCCGGCGCAGGAGTCGCGGGGCCGTCGCGGCCCGGGTAGTAGAACGGCCGGGTGAGCCAGATGAGTTGAACGACCGAAGCGTGGTGGCGTTCCTCGAGGACCGCGTAGTCGTACGTGAACTCCACGAGTGCCTGGGCGTAGTGGGACCGTTCCGTGTTGTGGGCAGAGAGGCGGAAATCCAAGATGGAGTACTCGATGTCCATCTCCAGCGCCTGCGCGGTCGAGCGCTCGCCGCGGAAGGGGTCACTGACCGCGAACTCCTCGGCGATCCGAGGGGCGGCGAACGCCTCCCACCCGCGGTCCCCGCGTAGCGCTGCCTCGAGGAAACCATCGAGGACCCGCACGGGTTCTTCGTCGTTCTCGGCGTGGGCGCGTTGCACGAGCACCGCCGAACCGGCCGGGGCCGCGATGGTGAGCAGGAGGCAGGCGAGGAGCGTCGCGGTGGTCGCCTTCGTCCACGCCGGGGGCCTGGCCGCCGGCCCGCACCGGGATCGGTGTGCTGACTCCGGGGCGGGGTACCACCCCTGAGGAGGGTGCGTCATCGCGGCGCCTTCCTGTATCTGCCGAGCCAAGTTCGCACAAGCTTCGACCAACACTTTAGCAACCGGGCGCGCGCCTCCGCGGGCGCCCCCGGTTCCGGGAATCGACCCATAAACCCTTGTCAGCTGCTAGATTGTTGACCGTTTCCACATCGCTAGGCGCTAGGGGGCCCTGAGTGTCAGAGACGACAATGGTGAAACGGCCGGAGGACGCGCGGCTGGGCGTGGGGCAGAGCTTCGCGTTCGGTTTCCAACACGTGCTCACGCTGTACGGCGGCGCGATCGCGCCGCCGCTGATCATCGGCGCGGCCGCGGGCCTGGATGCCGCCGGAATCTCCATCCTGCTCGCCGGGGCGATGTTCGTCGGCGGGCTCGGCACGATGCTGCAATCGTGGGGGCTCCCGTTCTTCGGTTCCCAGCTGCCGCTGGTCCAAGGGGTGTCCTTCTCCGGCGTCGCCTCCATGCTCGTGATCCTCCAGGGCGGGGGCGGCCTGCCCGAGGTGTTCGGCGCGGTGCTCGTCGCGAGCGTCGTCGCCCTCATCGCCGTGCCGTTCTTCGCCCAGATCCTCAAATTCTTCCCGCCGATCGTCACCGGGATCGTCATCACGACGATCGGCCTGAGCCTCATGCCCGTCGGGGCGGACTGGGCGGCCGGCGGCGCCGCCCTGGAAGGGACCGCCGACTACGCCTCGGTGGAGAACCTTCTCCTCGCCGCGGGCACGCTGCTCGTCGTCCTCATCCTTTCGAAATCCGGCATAGCGATCCTTTCCCGGCTGGCGATCCTGCTCGCGATCATCATCGGCACCGCGGCCGCCGCGATCCTCGGGATCGCCGACCTCTCCGGCGTGATGACCGGCGAGATCGTCGCCGCGCCCAAACCGTTCGCGTTCGGGGCGCCGACCTTCGCCGTCGGGGCGATCCTTTCCCTCGTCATCGTCAACCTCGTCAACATGACCGAGGCGACGGCGGACATGCTCGCCGTGGGAGAGGTCGTCGGAACGAAGGTCGGCCGGAAACGGATCGCCGACGGGCTGCGCTCCGACATGGTCTCCTCCGTCCTCGCGCCGGTGTTCAACACCTTCACCCAGGCCTCGTTCTCCCAGAACGTCGGGCTCGTCGCCATCACCGGGGTGCGCTCGAGGTTCGTCGTGACCGCCGGCGGG
>CAMXUZ010000001.1 GCA_947251855.1 uncultured Ruaniaceae bacterium | reverse complement strand
AGCACGAATTCCACGCGGACGAGGGTCTCGCCCACGAGCACGAGCGGCACCCCGGAGCTCAGCGCGTCCAGCGTCGCCGATACCCCACCCTCGACCGAGTTCTCGATCGGCACGACCGCTCGGTCCACTTCGCCTGCGCGCACGGCTGCGAGCGCGCTGGTGACGTCGGTCATGGGCACGGATTCGTCATCGGGGCCGACGACTTGGCGCAGGGCGGCTTCGGTGAACGTGCCGGTGGGCCCTAGGTAGGCATAGCGCATGCGGGAGGTTCCTCAAACGTTCGAGACGGTAAAGATCGGTGGTGATATCCACGTCAAACTGTAGCGCCGATTCCCGCCCCAGCGCCCCGTTCGGATCATCCGGCATCGCCTCGTGGGGGGTGTCGTCGCGGCGAGGATAGCGTTACGATCGAGTGAAATTCGTGAATGCGACGACCGGGCCTGCTCCACGCGAGAGCTGTTGGGTCAAGGCTCCGTGGGGTTTCCCGATTGCCGGCACTTCTGACGCCACTGGGCGTGATCTTCGAAAGGAGCTGCCCATGATTGAGAACCCCTCTTCACCTTTTCTACGAAAGAACGACGTCTCCGGCATCGCCGGGCCGCCTCGGGAGCTAAGGGGCTACGGCGAGCACCTTCCGATGGTCCGGTGGGACAACGACGCAAAAGTGGCGATCAACATCGTCGTCAACCTCGAAGAGGGATCCGAGAAATCGTACGCGATGGGCGATGGGGTCAACGAAGAGATGCACGAGCTTCCCTTCCACCAGTACGTCTCGCGTGACCTCGCGAAGGAATCGTTCTTCGAATACGGCTCCCGCGCCGGGATCTGGAGGCTCTTTCGCGTATTCGAGGAGGCGGGGATCCCCGCAACGATCTTCGGATCCGCGGCCGCGATCGAACGCAACCCTGCCACCGGGGAGAAGATCCACGCCCGCGGGGACGAGATCGTCGGACACGGGTACCGCTGGAGCAACCACTTCGAGATGACCGAGGAGGAAGAACGCGCGGTCATTGCACACACGGTCGAGTCGCTGGAGCGGACCACCGGGAACAGACCCATCGGGTGGTACTGCCGGGAAATGAGCGTGAACACACGCCGCCTCCTCGTGGAGGAAGGTGGGTTCTTGTACGACTCCGACTGTTACTCCGACGACCTGCCCTATTGGACCCAGGTGGAGGGCAGGGCGCACCTCGTCGTCCCATATTCCCTCGTGACCAACGACTGTCGATACGTCCTGGGCACCGGCTTCGCCAGCCCGGACGATTTCTTCACCTACGGCAAAGCAACGATCGATCGGCTGCGTAACGACGGTGACGATTACGGGCGCATGATGTCGATCGGGGTGCATCCTCGGATCACGGGCCACCCCGCCCGCGCGGACGCGCTTGCGCGGTTGCTCGACTACGGCCAGCAATTCGATGACGTCGTCTTCATGCGTCGCAGCGACATCGCTCACTCGTTCGCCAATCAGGTGCCCCCCGACGCGGCGTAAGCGGCCGCGATCTCGGCGATGGGACGGAGCAGTCATGAACCCCGGACATGACGACGCGAATCTACAGCGTTCACTGAAGTCTCGGCATCTGACGATGATCGCCGTCGGTGGGGTGATCGGGGCAGGGTTCTTCCTCGGCGTCGGCGAAGCGATCTCCAAGGCAGGGCCCGCCGTCATCCTCGCCTACGTTGCGGGCGGGATCCTCACCCTTTTCATACTCCTACTACTCGTGGAGATGGCGGCGAGCCGCCCCGTCGCCGGATCGTTCCAGGAATACGCGAGCCAGGCACTCGGCCCTCGTGCCGGTTTTGCCACGGGATGGACATACTGGGCGGCATTCCTCATCGGGCCGGCCTCGGAAACGATCGCCGCGGGCACGTTTCTGCACGCGTGGTTCACGGCCGTTCCCATCTGGGTCTTCGCCCTCGTTGTTGCGGTCGTGATGACGGTGGTCAATCTCATCGGGGTGCTCGTGTTCGGTGAGGTCGAGTTCTGGCTCTCTCTCATCAAGGTGCTCGCACTCGTCGCATTCATCGTCTGGGGCGCGATCGCCCTCTTCGGGCTGAGCCCCTCGCCGGTTCCGTCCGTGACAAACCTCGTCAACGACAGCGGCTTCGCGCCCGCAGGGGCCGTCGGCGTGCTGGGCGCGCTCCTCATCGTCATGTTCGCCTACGGGGGAACGGAATCCATCGGGACCGCCGCGGAGGAATCCGAGAACCCCGCACGGGATATGCCGAAGATCGTCCGCAGCACAATTCTGCGGATCGTTGTCCTGTTCATCCTTTCGGTGACGGTGCTCGTCGCCGTCCTGCCATGGCGCGATGCGGGCGTCTCCTCGAGTCCCTTCGTTGACGCGACCAGTCTTCTCGGTGGGCCGGCGGCAGCGAACGTCATGAACTTCGTCGTCCTCATCGCCGCCCTCTCAACAATTGATGCGGGAATCTACGCGACCTCGCGGATGCTCTACTCCATGTCCCGCGGAGGATACTTTCCGAAGGTCTTCTCCCACGTGCACCCCCGATCGAAGACGCCGATCTTCGCGATTCTCGTTTCCTGCGCCGTGCTCTTCCTCGGGGCCGCGCTGTACCTCCTGTTTCCCGACTTCGCCTACGTCTGGTTGGCGAGCCTGTCGGGATTCGGGTTCATGTTCGCCTGGTTGATGATCGCCCTGAGCCAACCGGGAATTCGTCGGCGGGTGGAGTCGGAAGGGGAACTGAAATGGCGGGCACCCGGGACGCCATACATCCAATGGGTGGCCGTCACGTTGATCCTGCTCACGTTCGCGGGCCAGTTCTTCATCGAGGGTGGGTGGAAGATGATCGCGACCGGCGCGGTGTGGATAGCGTTGACGCTCGTGTACTTCGAAGCGGTCGGCAAGCGCAGATTCCTCGCCCATCACCGCCCCGGTCAGGGCGCCGGCAACGCCGAATCGCGGTGAGCCGTCCCTCCCGGGATCGCCCGTCGGTTCCCTTCGGCGAACGACGACGCGGGCACGCTCGGCCTTGGGGGCAGGCCTGTGCCTCACGTAACGGCATAGGAACCTGCGCGTTTCCTGCACCGATCGTTCACGAGCGAGGCCATAGGCTTAGCTGCGATGACTATCCCCGCCACCTTCCGTTCTGCCCGCCTGCCGCGCGCTGTCGCGGTGTTCTTCGTGCTTCTGGCAATGCTGCTCCCTGCGGCCACTGCCCATGGCGGCACCGCTGAGGCAGATCCGGAAGGAGAGACCGCCGAGGCGGGGGACTCGGCGGAAAAGGTGATTTTTATCGGCGCGCCCGGGTTGGCGTGGAGCGACGTCTCCCAAGAGACCACGCCGGCGATCTGGGACGCGCTGGGAGGCAGCGTGGGCTCGCTGTCGGTTCGCAGCGTCCGCACCGTTGCGTGCCCCCTGGACGGCTGGCTCGCCGTCAACACCTCGGTACGCGCCGCGGGCACCTCCGCCCAGTGCGACGTGCTCGTCGATCCGGTCGACTCCTTCCTACCCGTCTGGCCGCAGGTGGAAGAGGCCCTCGCGGAGCAGAGCTACTCCGCCGAGCTCGGCGCCCTCGCCCGCAATCTCCGGGACGCGGACGTCTCCTCCCTCGCGGTGGGTCCCGGCGCGGGGGTGGCGCTCGCCAACGAGGTCGGGCATGTGCTCAACTACGAGGAGCGGCGCACCCCGGGCGAGGGGCTTGCCGCCCAGATCGCCAGCGCCGTCACCGATCACGATCTCGTCATGGTCGATGCCGGCCCGATCCGCCCCGCCCCGCAGGACGCCTACTCCACCCCCGAGCAGTTCCGCGCCGATCACATCCGAATCATCAACAATCGGGTCGAGGCTATTCTGCGCGGGTTGCACGATTCGGGGGAAGAGGCGACCGTCATCCTCGCTGGGCTCGCCGACGACGACGAGGCTGCCCTGCGGATCTTCGCCATCTCCGGGGAAGGCTGGCCGCGTGGGGAACTCTCCTCCCCCTCCACCCGCCAGCCCGGCTACTCCCTCGCGACGGATCTACACGCGACCATCCTCACCGAACTCGGGGCCCCGGGCACCTTCCAGGGCGGGGCAGCACGCGCGACCGAAAGCTCCGAGTCACTCGCGCAGCTCGCGGACGAGGCCCGCGATCGCGAACGCCACTCCCAGGCGATGCGCCCGATCATCCCCACCTTCTTCACCATCCTCGTCGTGCTCAACGTCGGGTTGTACGCCGCGGTAGCGATCGGGCTGAAGCGCCCGAACATCTCCAAGCTCAACGCGTGGTGGCACCGGCGGCTCGGCAAGGTCCCGCCCCAGGCCGAAGGCAGTTGGCTGCCGCCGCGCACGAACGTGCTGCGCATCATGCGGGTGATCGCCCTGTCGATCGCGGCCCTTCCCGTGGCCTCCTACCTCGCGAATTTCGTGCCGTGGTGGCGTACGGAAGTTCCCGGTCTCGCCCTCACCGGCACGATCATCGCCGTCGTCATCGGCCTCGTCGCGCTCTCCCTGGCCGGACCGTGGCGGCGGGCGCCGCTGGGCCCGGCGACCGTCATCGCCGGCGTGCTCGCGCTGCTGCTCGGGCTCGACGTCGTGTTCGGCTCCCCGCTCCAACTCGGCTCGGTCATGGGCAACCCGCCGCTGGTGGCCGGCCGGTTCTACGGGATGAACAACACCGCCTTCGCTCAATTCACGACGGCGATGATCCTGCTCGCGATCGCCGCCGCCCAACCGTTCGTCCGGCGCGGACACCGGCGGATCGCGGCGCTCATCATCGCGGTCTTCGGCGGCTTCACGGCCTTCCTCGACGGCGCGCCCTTCCTCGGGGCGGACTTCGGCGGACCGCCCGCGATCCTGCCCGCCTTCCTCATCCTTGCCCTCCTCGCCGCCGGGGTACGCCTCACCGTCAAACGGGTCGGGGCGGTCTTCATCGGCACCGCACTCATCGTCATCGCGATCGCGTTCGTCGATTGGCTCCGCCCGCCCTCCTCACGCACCCACATCGGTGCCTTCTTCCAACAAGTCCTCGACGGCGAACTCCTCACCGTCATCTGGCGCAAGCTCGATGCGAACCTGCGGGTGCTCATGGGGAACCGGCCGCTGACGATCCTCGCCGCCTCCGCCGTCGCGCTCGTGGTGTTCGTGCTCGCCCGCCCGATCCGCACCGAGATCACCGAACCGCAGGGGGGCCGGTTCGCCTGGCTCTCCGGCGGCACCCCGGTGAACGCGATGACGACCCGTGCGCCGCTGCTGGGCAGCGCGCTCATTGCCGCGGCGATCCTCGCTGCTCTGGGCATGGCAGCGAACGATTCGGGAATAGCGATCCCCGCGAATGTTGCGGCGGTGCTCGTGCCCTCCCTCATCGCGGCGACCGCGACGTGGATGCTCAACCTCGAACCGGAGGTTACTCCGCCTCTTCCACCCGACTCGCCGTCATCTCGTAGCGGCGGAACTTCCGCTTAGTCACCGCTCCGAACACTCCCTGGAGCTGGCGGAACCGGTGGATCTGGCCGGCGAGGTCATTCCCCGAGGGCCGGTGCCGCAGGTCGCAGGGCACTTCGACGACGGCGAAGCCCTGGTTGAGCACGTCGATCGTCATGCCCGTCTCCACACCCCAACCGGAGGCGAGCGGGCTCGCGGCCTCGAAGGCTTCGCGGGTGATGCAGCGTTGCCCGCTCAGGGGTTGGGTGGGGGCCCAGCCTGTTTGTTTCTTGATCGACCGGCGGGAATACCCGGTGACGATCCCGCGGCCCCCTGCCCCCTCCTGCCGCGGCAGGATCGCGATGGAAAGGTCGGCTTTGCCAGTGATCACCGGTGGGATCAGCGGCGCGGCGTTGACGGCCGTGGGGCCCAGATCCGCGTCGAGGAAGAGCAGCAGCCGCGGCGGGGAACCTTCCTTATCGCGCATCGCGACGACGGCCGCCCCGGTTTCCATTCCGGAGGCCTTCCCGCGGTTGACGGAGTGGCGGACGACGACGGCGCCCGCGCTGCGGGCCCGGTCGGCGGTATCGTCGTGGGAACCGTCGTCGACCACGAGCACGAGATCGACGTACGGGATCGCCCGCGCGGCGCGCACCGTGGCGGCGATCCGTTCCGCTTCGTCCTTGGCAGGAATGATCGCCGCGACCCGCTGTTTCCGATCAGTTTCGCTGCGTGAGGGCCGCACCCCTTTGCGTACGACACGCAAGGATTCCCGATCCCCAGGAGTGCTGTTCGTGCCCACGCCCTTAGCTTAGTACTCATCGCGGGCTCGCGCGCTGGTTTTGCGCGCCGTCGTGTTGCGGAAAACTACCGGAGAGTGACCTGCCGGGACACGAGCCCGGCGCGGGCGCGGCGCTGCTCGGGAGTGAGGGGATCGGTGGTCGCGACCGCCTCGGCGAGCACGGGCGCGAACTCCTTCACGAGCGGGTCGATCTCGTCGGCCTCCGCGCCGCGGGCGAGTTCCCAGACCGGTACGAGGATCCCCCCGGCGCGGAACGTGCCGATGAGGCGGGAGTCGTCTCCAAAACTGGAGTTGTGATCCGCGTGGAGGCGGGCAAGCCCGTCCAGGAGTGCTTCTTCGTCCTCGGGGCGTGCCCAGCGGAGGAACTCCCGTTCGCCCATCCGGCACCAGTATCCGCCCTCGACGCTGTCCAGTTTGACCGTGGGCACGATGTTCTCCGCCGAATCCGCGAGCGCCTGGGCGACCTGCGGGTCGGCTTCGGCGCCTTCGGCCATGGAGTAGGAGAAGTCCTCGTGGATCGTCACCTCGAAGGGGTGGCTCGGGTCGAGCACATCCTGCAGCCGCGGCCCCGGTCCGGGGAGACCCGGCATGTGCACCGGGTTGCCCGGCTCCAACTCCAGCGCCGCGAGCAGCGCGGCCGCGGCGTCGCGGGAAGGGTCCCCGGAGTTGGTGACGAACTGCAGGGCAACGACGACGACCCCGTCCTCCCGTTTCATCGCCGGCCACAGCATCGGCAGCAGCGTGACGACCTGGACGTCCTGGGAGCCGTATTCTTCGGTCGTTCGGGCCCACGCGGAGGCGGCCGGCACGATCTCGCGCATCGCCACCCAATCCACCTCCGACGGCAGGCCCTCGAAGGGCCGGCTCACCGGCGGGTTCGCTGCGGCGGCTTTACGGGCGGCCCGGCGGGCCGCGACCTTTTCGT
This sequence comes from uncultured Ruaniaceae bacterium, assembly GCA_947251855.1. Next base: position 3,660 of record CAMXUZ010000001.1, on the reverse strand, counting down.
TGACGGGGCGTTTCTTGCGTTTAGCCATGCGCCATAGCCTACCGCCCGTTCCCTCCCGTGCCTCGCACCCCCTGCGCGGGCGCGAACCTCTCCGCAGCGCGGGTGTCCTCTCCCGCATTCCGCGTGCCCGTGGCAGGATTTAGGTATGTTCGAACGTGCCGGCCTCCTCGCCCTCCCCGAAGACCTCATCGATACCGACGCCGTCGTCGGTGCCTACTACACCCAGGCCCCCGACCCGAAGAACCCGGCCCAGCGCGTGTCGTTCGGCACTTCCGGTCACCGCGGTTCCAGCCTGGACGGGGCGTTCAACGAGGCGCACATCCTCGCCACGACGGCCGCGATCGTGGAATACCGCGCCTCGGTGGGGATCACCGGGCCGCTCTTCATCGCCAAAGACACCCACGCCCTCTCCGATCCCGCGCTGCTGACCGCGCTGGAGGTGCTCGCCGCCGCGGGGGTCAGCGTCGTCATCGATTCCCGTCATGGCTACACCCCGACCCCGGCCCTGTCCCACGCGATTCTTCGGCACAACCGCGACTCCGCAGGGCGCGTGCGCACGAGCGGCGATAACCTCGCCGACGGCATCGTCGTCACCCCCTCACATAACCCGCCCGCGGACGGTGGGTTCAAGTACAACCCGCCCTCGGGCGGCCCCGCCGACACCGATGCGACCTCCTGGATCGCCGACCGGGCGAACCAGTACCTGCAATCCGGGGTGCACGTGATCGAACGCCACCCCGACCCGTACGCGGCGGAGAACGTCGGCCGGTACGACTTCCTCGGCGTCTACGTCGACGATCTGCCCAGCGTCCTCGATCTGGAGGCGATCCGTTCCGCGGGCGTGCGGATCGGGGCCGACCCCCTCGGCGGGGCGTCGGTGGCGTATTGGGCGGAGATCGCCGAGCGCCACCGCCTCGATCTCACCCTCGTCAATGACGAGGTGGACCCAGCGTTCTCGTTCATGACCCTCGATTGGGACGGCAAGATCCGGATGGACTGCTCCAGCCCGCACGCGATGGCCTCGCTCGTGTCGACCATGGCGGGCGATTCGGCGCCGTACGACATCGCGACCGGTAACGACGCCGATGCCGACCGGCACGGGATCGTCACCCGCGACGGCGGACTCATGAGCCCCAACCACTACCTCGCCGCCGCGATCGACTACCTGTTCACCCACCGGCCCGACTGGGGCGGGGACGCCGCGGTGGGCAAGACCCTCGTGTCCTCCGCGCTCATCGACCGGGTTGCGGGCGGGATCGGGCGGAACCTCGTGGAGGTGCCGGTGGGGTTCAAGTGGTTCGTTCCCGGGTTGCTCACGGGCGAATTGGGGTTCGGCGGGGAGGAATCGGCCGGCGCCTCGTTCCTGCGCCGCGATGGCAGCGTGTGGACGACCGATAAGGACGGCATCATCCTCGCCCTCCTCGCCGCGGAGATCACGGCGGTGACCGGGCAGACGCCCTCGGTCCGCCACGCCGCGTTGGTCGAACAGTACGGTCAGAGCTGGTACTCCCGCCTCGATGCGCCCGCGACCCGGGATCAGAAGGCCGCGCTCTCGGGGCTCTCCCCGGAGGCCGTCACCGCCGCCACCCTCGCCGGCGATGAGATCACGGCGAAACTCACGGACGCGCCGGGCAACGGCGCCGCGATCGGCGGACTGAAGGTCACGAGCGATAACGCGTGGTTCGCCGCGCGCCCCTCCGGCACGGAGGACGTGTACAAGATCTACGCCGAGTCCTTCGTCTCCGAGGCGCACCTGGAGCAGGTGAAGAAGGAGGCCCGGGAAGTCGTCGACGCGTCCTTGTGATGCCAGCTGCGACCCCCAGCAGGCGCGCCCGCTAGTGCAACTGAAGAAAATCCTTCATCCACATGCGAATCTCGACTAAAATCGCTGGGGTCACCGCCCCAGCTCGGTGTCGGAGCCGGCCGCGAGATATCGTTCGAATCTGTTCGGTCATCGCCCAACTTGGATGATCGAGCCCTGCCGCGTCCAGAAGCACGTGGTTCGGCCAGCCCCGATCGACGGATGTCACCGGAACGACCGTGCAAAGCGTAGTTGCAGCTAGAAGATGCCCTCGGCCAGAGACAACAACAACTGGTCGACGACCTGTTTGTTCACGACCCACCACGGGGCCGAGCTGAGCCCAGAACACGTCACCGGGGCCGATTTCGTCCGCCTCAGGCGTTTCCACCCGCGTCGCCCCATTCAGTTTGGTCCCAGGCATCGCTCTCGTTCACATAGCTCTCCCACTTCTTCTGGGGAGTGCTGGCCATCGCTACCCGCGCCGCATTGAGACGATTCTCGCTCGCGGCCTTATCCGAAAGTTTCTGAAGGTAGTCCCCAAGGGACAGCCCCGCAGCCCGCGCCTGCCCTTTGAGTTCGTCGCGCAGCTCTCTACGAACGCGAATAGTCGTCATACTCATACAAAAAGTATATTTGCAATTCAGTCCGATAGAAAGACCCTCATCGCACAATTCCGCGCGCCCCAGATCGCCCCACGCATTAGAGAAGTGCCTCAACCGGCGGCAACCGCCTCAAGCCCCGCCGGGTCGAGGATCGTGACATCCGAACCGCGCATTGTGATCAGCCCCTCGTCCACGAAACCCGCGAGGCGGCGGCTGAGGGTTTCTGCCGTCGTGCCGAGCAGGGAGGCGATGGCGTTCTTCGGCAGTGGGAGTCGTACGCGCACCACCCGGTGGTCGGCCTCCCCCTGCCACTGACCGGGCAGTTCCAGCAGGTAGCCCGCGATCCGCGCCTGCACCTCGGAGGTGGAGATCTCGGCGAGGAGGCGTTCGGTTTCGCTGAGCCGGGAGGTGACGGCGTGCAGCATCCGCATCGCGATATCGGGGTAGGTGCGCACGAGTTCCCTGAGGTCGGAATGCGTGAACGAGCACAGCTCCACCTTCGTCAGGGCGGTGGCGGTGTGGTTCGGCCGGTCTCCGGTCACGTAGGCGGCCTCGCCGATGAACTCCCCGGGCTCCAGCACCCGCAGGAGTTGCTCCTGGCCGCTTTGGGCGATGTGGGAGAGTTTCACCCGGCCGGTGTGCACGACGAGCAGGCTCGCCCCCGCCTCCCCCGCGCGGTAGATCTGCTCGCCGCGCTCGCGCCGGATCGGGCGCGCGAACCGGGCCACCTCGAGTTGTTCGGCGTAGGTGAGCCCGGAGAACAGCGGCACGATCGCCACGCAGGTGTCGGGTTGATCCATGCGGCTCACGTTACTCGCCAAGGGTTTCACGCGCCCACCCTCGTTGCCGGCTCATGCTGCCCCGCGGGAGCGGGCTGAGTCGGCTCGGGTTTCTCCCGGCGGCCGATCCGCACGATCCGGAGCGCGTTCAGCACGACGGCGATGACGGACAGTTCGTGCACGAGCATCCCACCGGCGAGGCCCACCTGGCGGGCGAGCACCCCGGCGAGGAGGAGCACGACGGTCACGAGCGCGATCGCCGTGTTCTGGCGCATGACGGATGCGGTCGCGCGGGCGACCACGCGGGCGCCTAAGAGTTGGTCGAGGCGGTCGGTCATGAGGATGACGTCGGCACTCGCCTGGGAAACGTCCGTGCCGGCGCCGCCCATCGCGACCCCGACGTCCGCGAGCGCGAGGGCCGGGGCGTCGTTGACGCCGTCGCCGACCATAATGACCCGTTCGCCCCGCTCACGGGCTT